>RFQN01000217.1 GCA_009924965.1 Verrucomicrobiota bacterium | reverse complement strand
CGGGGTTCCGTGTTTTTGGCCTGGTCGAGGTCTTAAGCCTCAATTCTGTCTGAAATTGATATGTCGATTTTGGACCTCGAAATCGACATGTCGGGAAGGAAATGTCGATTGGCATTGGGGCCAATATCCTATGGCTGACTTCAAGTAGCCTTACTTCTCCTTCTTCTCCGGCTTGGCAGGCTTCTTGGGCGCGGGGTGGTCGCTGACTTCGTTGCGGTTGCGGAAGGGGGTGCTGAGGACGATCTCTTCGAGGAGGACCTGGGTGCGGTAGCCGTTGGCTTCGAGCTGGTCGACGATGGCTTCGATGGTGCCGTCGTCGCGGTCGCCGAGGCTGCGGCCGAGGGCATACCCGAGCATCTTGTTGGTGGTCTGGCGGGCGAAGTCGCGTTTGCGCTCGAGGATCAGCTGCTTGAAGCCGGTGATGCCGTCGAAGGCTTTGCCTTCGGCGGTCTTGCCCGAGGCGTCGATGCGCTTGCCTTTCTCGTCCACGTCGCGCCAGCGGCCGATGCGGTCATAGTGATCCAACGAGAAGCCGATGGGGTCGATGACGTTGTGGCAGGCGGCACAGGTGGCGTCCGCCCGATGGAGCGCAAGCTTGTCGCGCAGCGAGAGCTGGCCCTTCTTGCCGCCGCCAGCGTTGTCCAGCGAGGGGACGTTGGGGGGCGGAGCCGGGACCGGCGTGCCCAGGAGCGTGCCGAGCACCCAGGAGCCGCGCAGGACGGGGCTGGTGCGCGTGCCGGGCGAGGTGAGCATGTGGACGGCGCCGAGGCCGAGGACGCCCCCGCGGCGGCCATCGGTGATGTCGACGCGGCGGAAGGCGTCGCCGTTCACGCCCGGGATGCCGTAGTAGGCGGCGAGGCGGCCGTTCAAGAAGGTGTAGTCGGCGGAGATGAGCTCCAGCAGGCTGCGGTTGTCCTTGATGAGGTAATCGACGAGCGCGAGGGTCTCCGCTCGGAGGTCATCCCCGATTTCCTTCGTGTAGATGTTCTTGGTGTCCTTGGCTTCCGGGGAGGCGGGGACGGTGTCGCCGACGGCTTTCGTCCCGAGCCATTGCTCGGTGAAGGTCTGGAGGAACGAGCTCGACTTCGGGTCGGCGAGCATGCGCTTCAGCTGCGCCTTGAGGGTCGCGGGGTTGTTCAGCTTACCGGCGTCGGCCAGCGCATTGAGCTCGGCGTCGGGCGTGCTGTTCCAGAGGAAGTAGGAGAGCCGGGCGGCGAGCTCGTGGTCCGTCACGGGGCGGATGCCGGGTTCCGTGTGGTCCTTCTCGATGCGGAAGAGGAAGCGGGGCGACACCAGCACGCCCTTCAGGGCGAGCTTCATGGAGGTCTCGAAGTTCTCGCCGCGGCTGGCGGAGCGGTCGAAGAGGGTCAGGTTCTTCTCGATGTCGGCCGTCGTCACCGGCGTGCGGTAAGCGAGGCGGGCAAACTTTAGGAGCAGGGCGGAAGCGGCTTGGCGCTTTTCCGCGGCGCTCTTCCCGGCGAGCGAGGCGGTGCTGACGTCGCCCAGCAGGCGGCGGTGGGCCTCTTGGCGCTCGGGGGTGACCTTCTTCGGCTTGTCGGCGAGTTGGATTTCGATGATCTCGGCGCTGCCTTGTTCGCAGGCCAGCGTGAGCCGGTGTTGGCCGCGGAAGAGCTGCAGCTGGATCTCGGTCGGCTGGGCGTTGTTGACCGTGAAACGCTGAGCGGCGATGCCGTCGACCTTGAGTTCCAGCTTGGCCAGCTGGCCTTCGGGGGCGCGGGCGCGCACCGTCACCGTGTGCGGGGCCGACATCGTCACCGGGAAGAACACGGACGCCTCGGTGCCGACCTTGAGGGACGCGGAGGCGCCGCCTTCGAAGTCTGCCGGCTTGAAGGCCCGCTGCGTCGCGGGGACCAAGATGGCCTCGTCGAGGATGGCCTCGGCGGCGTCGAGGTAACGCTCCATCAGGATGACCGGCAGGTAGAGCGTCTCGCCGTTGTTGTCGAAGCCCTCGCCGCCGCCGCCATCGGACGGGAACGTCTGGGAGAACTTGAACTTCAGCCCGAGCAGGTCGCGGATGGTGTTGTCGTATTCCAGGCGGTTAAGCCGACGGGCCGTGACGGCGCCGGCGTAGGGCCCCATCTCCTTGGCCGATTCGCGGAGCACGCGCTCGAGCCAATCGGCGACCTTGCGGCGATCTTCTTCGGTGGGCTGCTCCTCCTTGGCCGGGGGCATCGTGCGGTTGCGCAGCTGGGCGACCGTGCTGCGCAGGTTGCCGCGCTGCGTATGGATCTGGGACAACTCCTTGACCGACAGGAAGTCGACCTCCTTGCCCGCCTTATGGCATTCCTGGCAGAACGACGTCAGGATCGGCCGGATCTCCGACTTATAATACGCCGCATCCTGCTCGGACACCGCCGACAGGTCGCTGGCTCCCGCGAGCAGCAGGGCGGAAAGCAGGAGACGACGCGGCATCCTTACAGGGCGATGAAGACCAATTCGCCGGCCTTGCTGTCCGGGATGATCAGCGCGCCGTGGGCTTCGTCGACGTAGATGTCGGCGGCCGACTTCAGGCCGAGGCCTTCGGAGAGGACCTTGCCGGTCGGGTTGCCGCGTTCGTAGCGGGTGACCTTACCGAACATGACCTCGGAGATGTAGAAGTTGCCCTTGGAGTCGTGCACGATGCCGTCGCCGGAGCGGTGGCCCTTGGCGATCGCCTTCCACTTGCCCTTGTTCCATTCGAGCACGTCGCCGCTGAAGAACTCGGCGATGCGGATGCGTCCGTCCTTGAGCACGTCGACGCCGTTCGGGTTGAGCATGCGGGCGTCGGGCGCGATCACTTCGGTGACCTTGCCGTCGAGCGTGACTTGGTAGACGCGGGCGATGACCTTGATCTCCTTGGCCTTGGAGCTGTTGCGGGCCCAGAGCTGGCCATTGGCGTCGCGCATCGCGCCCACGTCGCCCATGTCGGTCACCAGCACGCCTTTGCCGTTAGGCAGGACCTCCACGTCGTTGAGGAAGGCGGGCGGGGTGGGGAAGTTCTTCGGGCCGGCGAGGACGGTCTTCTTGCCCTGGGCGTCGATTTGCCAGACCGTGTCGAAGTCGGCCGTGATCAGCTTGCCGCCGGCGAAGACGATGCCCTTGGGGTCGTTCAGGCCCGTGGTGAAGTCGGTCACCTG
>RFQN01000216.1 GCA_009924965.1 Verrucomicrobiota bacterium | reverse complement strand
GGGGGCGAGACGGCGGTCATCCAGTACGTGAGCCCGCAGCTCTGGGCCTGGAAGCCGAAGCGCCGCTTCACCATGGCCCGCGACCTCGATGCGGTCGGGACGATCTTCCCGTTCGAGCCGGAGGTCTACGCGGACACCAAACTGGATGCCCGCTTCGTGGGCCATCCGTTCGCCGAAGCGGATCATGTCCCTGCCTTGCGCTACGACGCGGACGGCCCCGTGCTGCTGCTGCCGGGCAGCCGCCCGAAGCCGGTCAAAAAGATTTTCCCGGCGCTGATCGAAGCCTTTGCGCGTTTCCGTCGCGACCATCCGAAGCGCCGGGCGCTCGTCCTGCATACGGGCGGTGAAGTGCACGCGGAGCTCTATCGCCTGTGCGCCGAATACGGGGAGGAAGCGAAGGGCATCGACCTCCGCCCGGTGGCGGACGGCCCGGTCGCCGGTTGCGCCGCACTCGTCAGTTCGGGGACCATGTCCCTCACGGTGGCGCTGGCCGGGATTCCCGGGGCCGTGGTCTATCGGGCGAACCCGTTGACCTGGATCGTGGGCCGTCGCCTCATCGCCGGCCGCGTCGATCACCTCGGCATCGCCAACATCCTCCTCAAGCGGCCGGCTTGGCCGGAATACCTGCAGTCGGCGTGCGAACCGCGGGCGCTCTCCGCCCGTCTGGCGGCTTGCGTCGACGACGCGGCGGCCCGTCAACAAGCCTCCGCGGACGCCGCCGAACTCATGCGCCTCCTATCCGCCTCCGCGGGTTCGACGCCGGCCGAATGGATGGCCAGTTTCTTGCCGCGGTGAGCCAGCCTTTGCGCATCGCCGTCCTCGGTTGTGGCTACGTCGGCACGGCCTTCGCGTTGCAGGCCCAGACCCGTGGGGACGTCGTCCTCGGCGTGGTCCGTTCGGCCGAGTCGTGCGCGCGCTTGCAGGCGCTGGGCCTTTCCGCGGTCGCCTGCGATTTGCAGGCCGACGATTGGTCGGCGCTGCCGGCCGCCAGCGATGTCGTCGTCTATGCGGCCAGTACTGGCGGCGCGGGCGTCGACGCCTACGCGCGCACCTACGATGCCGGCGTGAAGCGAGCCTTGGCTTGGGCCGTTCGCGTCGGCGCGAAGCATTTCCTCTTCACCAGTTCTACGGGCGTGTATCGCCAGGACGATGGCAGCGTCGTTTCGGAGACCAGCGACGTTGGCGGCACGCCGACTGCGGAAGCGATGTTGGCCGGTGAGCGCGCCGTGTTCGCGGCGGGATTGCCTCGCGCCACCGTGCTGCGCTTCGGCGGGCTCTATGGCCCGGGCCGTCATTACCTCCTCGATCAGCTCAAGCGCGGCGAAACCGTCATCGGCGGTCGCGTCGACCACTTCATCAATTACCTGCATCGCGATGACGCCGCCGGCGCGCTGCTTGCGGCGGTGCAACGGGCGGAGGCGGGCGCGCGGCTGTACAACGTCACCGATGGCCGGCCGGTCACGAAGGCCGAATTGGCTTTGTGGATCGCGGCCCAACTGCGTTTGCCACCGCCGGTCTTCGATGCGGAGGCCCCCGCGGGTCCACGCCTGCGGCGGACCGGGCAGGTGCAGCCCAGCCGCATCATCGACGCTGGCCTGATTCGTCGAGATTTGGGGTGGCAACCACGCTTTAAGGACGTTTTTGCAGGGTATTCCGCCTTAATTGGGGCGTTTTAGCCTCTCGGTCGTGTGTCAGGCGTGTGGCAGGCTGTTCACCTGACCGCCACGGTTCTGTCACATTGGGGTGCGATAGTTCCCCCGCACATCGCACCTATACCTATGAACAATACCCTGAAGACCATGCTCGTCGCGGCCGCAGCCCTCACCGCTGTCTCCGCGCAAGCTCAAGACAAGGCCACGCTCGACCTCCTCGTGAAGAAGGGCGTGATCTCCGCTGAAGAACGCGCCAAGACCCTCGATGAGGCCGCCGCCGCGCGCGCCGCTTCGGGTGTCAACCGCGTGTTCCCGAAGGAAGACGCCACCAAGCGCTTCACCATCGCCGGTTATTTCCAGACCCAGATGGAGAACTTCAGCTACAGCCAGGTCGCTACGGCCGGCGCCGCCTCCACCTCGAACTACCGTTCGCAGAACGCGTTCCTGATGCGTCGCCTCTACATCGAGTTCATCGCTGACGTGGGTGAAGGCATCCAGGGCGACGTCGTCTTCGACATGTCCGGCAACACCGCCAACAGCATCGACCGCGCCATGGTCTCCCACACCAGCTCGATCGGTACGTTCGACTTCGGCTACAAGAAGGTGACCTGGGGCTACGAAGAAAGCACCCTGAGCTCCCTCTTCAAGGCCTCGTCCTCGAAGCTCCTCACGGTTGAGCGCGGCATCACCAACCGCTACTGGAACGAAGCCGAAAACGGCTCCTCCACCGCGACCAGCTCCGCCGGCCGCCGCCTTGGTTTCGGCGCCCACCACACCGGTCTGCACTACACCAGCGTCGCCAACCCTCAGGGCTTCGAGTACGGCGCTTCCATCACCGCCGCCGCTCAGGGCTTCAATAACTTCAAGGGCCTGAACGACGTCGGTGGCTACGCCAACCTCGTCTACAACTACAAGGTCTCCGACAACCAGAAGTACGCCGTGGGCGTGAACTATGGTAAGGTCCGCTACTTCAGCGTGGCCGGCGCCTCCAACACCCAGGCCAACATGGAAGGCTTCAACCCCTTCGTGCAGGCTCAGTACGACAACTGGACCGTCTACGCCGAGTACCTCACCACCAAGATCAACGGCACCGCTGACGTGACCAGCTCCGGCGACCGTAAGCCGGTGGGTGAGAACCTCACCGTGGCCTACAAGATCAACGACAACTGGGAAGCCGTGGCTCGCTACACCAACCTCGACACCGACGGTCGCGGCCAGGCCATCTCCGATGGCGTGCGTGACTTCGGCACCGTGGGTGGCGCCGGCGGCGCGGGCATCAGCGCTTCGAGCTTCAACAAGTCGAACTCCTACTACCTCGGCGTGAACTACTACTTCACCCTCCCGGTGGCGGGTGGCGCGACGGTCAACGGCGCGAACGCCAAGATCCAGCTCGGCTACGAGCGCTCGGAGTTCAAGGACATCGTCAGCGGTGGCGTCGTCACCGTCGCCGGTGCCAAGGCCAACGTGGACGCAATCCGTCTGCAGGCTCAGGTCGCCT
>RFQN01000215.1 GCA_009924965.1 Verrucomicrobiota bacterium | reverse complement strand
TGGGGGTCGACCCCTCGCAGGTAGGCATCAAGGCCACCACAAACGAGGGGATGGACGCCCTCGGGGAGGGGCGGGGACTGGCAGTCCATGCGATTTGCCTCATTTACAGGGGGTAAATGGGGTTAAATAGGGGGTTTTCTGGCTTTCAGGCTTGTCAAAGTAGGCTCAAATCTGAAGACTGAACAACCCTCTCCTTGGAGGGGAACGCTATGGAACAGACCCTCATCATCTTGAAGCCCGATTGCATGGAGCGCCGCCTCTGCGGCACCGTCTTGGCTCGCTTCGAAGCCGCCGGCTTCGACGTCCAGGCCTGCAAGCTGTCTCAGTTGACCTCTGCCCAGCTCCGCGAGCACTACGCCCACGTGGCCGACAAGCCCTTCTACCCGGAGATCGAGGCCTTCATGGCTTCCCGTCCGGTCATCATCGCCGTCCTCAGCGGCGACAACGTCATCGCCCGCGTCCGTGAACTCCTCGGCCCGACCAATTCCAAGGTCGCTCCGAAGGGCACGATCCGTGGCGATTTCGGCACCGAGATGATGCGCAATGTTTGCCACGCTTCGGATAGCTCGGCCGCTGCTGCCGCCGAGATCCGCCGCTTCTTCCGTCCGGAAGAGGTCTTCGCGCCTGCCGCTGTCCGCGTCTAATTTTCCTTGGATCGTATCGTTGGGCAACCCACCGGCTTCAGCTTGGTGGGTTGTTTTTTTGGCCGGGTCGGAGGGCTTGCCCTGCGTCCTTCGGGGCTTAGGTTAGGGCCGTGACGATCCACTGCCCCGAGTGCGGCCTGCCGATCTTGCCGACCGAGATCACCCCGGCGGGAGACTTGGCTTATTGTCGCCTCTGCGAGCGTACGTCGACCGTCGAGGCTTGTCGTGCGGCGAAGCCGCTGGCCCAGCGTTCATCCGCGCCGGAAGCCCCGCCCAAGGGCCTGGAAGTGACGGAAGACCTGACCGGCTTTCGGGTCGAGTTGTCTACCCGCAGTTGGATCGCGCTGTTCCTTTGGCCGTTCCTGCTGGTGTGGTCCGGCGGTTCGCTGGGTGGCATTTATGGCATGCAGATCAAGTCCGGGCAGTTCAGCTGGATCGCGACCCTATTCGGTCTGCCGTTCCTCGCGGGGTCGGTCTTCTTGTTTAGCATTACCTTCATGGCCACCTTCGGTCGGATCATCATCGAGTCTGGCCAAGACGGCCGCCTGCGCATCCGCAAGGGTGGTCTAGGGCTCTTTTGGACGAAGTCTGCGCCTTGGCTGGACGTCGTGTCCGCTGAAGTGGAGGAGAACACCAGCCGCCGCAAAGGTGGCTATCAGACGACCTACTCGTGTCTGCTGAAGCTGCGTTCGGGCGATGCGCTGCGGGTCGGGACCGGTGGCGACCGGGTGCAAGCCGGTTGGCTGGCCCGCTATCTGGCCCGACGAATTTACCTGCGACGCTGACTTCCCCGTTGCCCTCGGGCGGGGGATTTGGGCAAAGTCGGGGCATGCTGGATCCCAAGTTCCTTCGCGAAAACATCGACCTCGTCCGCAAGGGCGTGGCCCGGAAGAAATTCTCGGTCGACCTAGACGCCGTCTTGGCCGCCGACGAAGCCCGCCGCCATGCGGTGGCCGAATTCGAGGTCGCCCGCTCGGCGCAGAACGCGGCGAACAAGGAGATGGCCGCGTTGCCCAAGGGCTCGCCCGAGTTCCAGGCCAAGGTCGTCGAGATGAAGGCCGCTTCCGCCAAGGTGAAGGAGCTCGAGAAGAAGGTTTCCGAGGTCGAGGAGCAGATGAAGGCCGTCGCCCTTTCCGTCCCCAACATCCCGCACGACTCCGTGCCCGAAGGCCGCACCGAGGCCGACAATCAGGTCGTCGCCACGTGGGGCGACCAGGCCCAGCTCGTCTCCGCCGCCGCCAAGCCCCACTGGGACATCGCTTGGTTCAACAAGGCCATCGATTTCGAGCGCGGCGTGAAGGTCACCGGCGCCGGCTTCCCGTTCTATGTGGGCGACATGGCCCGCTTGGTCCGCGCGCTCATCCAGTACTTCCTCGAAGAAGCCGGCAGCAACGGCTACACCGAAGTCCACGCCCCGCTGATGGTCAATGCCGCCAGCGCGACCGCCACCGGCCAGCTGCCCGACAAGGAAGGCCAGATGTACCACGCGCAGACGGATGATTTCTACATGATCCCGACCGCGGAGGTGCCGGTGACGAACTTCTTCCGCGACGAGATCCTCGACGAATCCGCCTTGCCCGTGAAGCGTTGCGGCTACACGCCGTGCTTCCGCCGCGAAGCCGGCAGCTGGGGCGCGCACGTCCGCGGCCTCAACCGCCTGCACCAGTTCGACAAGGTCGAGCTCGTGAAGTGGGTCCATCCCGACCAGTCCTTCGCCGAACTCGAACTCCTGCGCGGCGACGCCGAGCGCCTGCTCCAGAAGCTGAACCTGCCTTACCGCGTGCTCCTGATCTGCGCCGGCGACATCGGCTTCTCGCACAGCAAGCAGTACGACCTCGAAGTCTGGGCCGGCGGCCAGAAGCGCTGGCTCGAAGTCTCGAGCTGCTCGAACTTCACGGACTTCCAGGCCCGGCGCGCGGGGATACGTTTCCGCCCGAAGGACGGGAAGCCCGAGTTCGTCCACACCCTCAACGGTTCTGGCCTCGGTCTGCCGCGCGTCTTGGCGGCGATCCTGGAGAACAACCTGCAGCCCGACGGCACCGTGCGCGTCCCTGAGGCCTTGCGCCGCTGGTACGGTAAGGAAACCCTGTCGTTCTAAGGTCGCTTTAGGTTGGCAGGGCGGGGTGCTCGGCTATCTTCCTGCCGTGGCCCCGACCTTGCCGTCCCTCTCCGCCTTGCGCGCCTCCGTCGCGGCCTGGCCGCGTTTGGCGGTGGGCCGGTTGGATCCGGTCGAGCCGCTCGGCGTGGCGGTTTCCGGCGGGGCGGATTCCATCTACCTGCTGCTGGCGCTGTGGGCCGATGCAGCGTTGCGCCCGTGGCTGCGGGTCTGGCATTTCAACCATCGCGTTCGCGGCGCGGACGCCGCTGCCGACGCACGCTTCGTCCAGGACCTATGCACGTTGCTTGCCGTCCCCTGCGTCGTCGGCGTGCGGGCCGCGGAGGGCCTGGCCAGCGAAGCGGAACTCCGCGCGGCCCGCTTGGCGTTCTTTGCAGAGCAACGCGTCGCG
>RFQN01000214.1 GCA_009924965.1 Verrucomicrobiota bacterium | reverse complement strand
GCAGATGCGGCCGTAGTGCGAAGGATGCACGTCGCGGACTTCGAAGCCGGCGCGGTCGCGGTTGAGGCCACCAGGCCCGAGCGCGGAGAGACGACGCTTGTGCGTCAGCTCGGCGAGCGGGTTGATCTGGTCCATCAGCTGGGACAGCTGGCTGCGGGCGAAGAATTCGCGGATCGAATTGCCGAAGGGCTTCGGGTTGACGAGCTTCTGGGGGGTGATCGAGTCGACGCTCTGGTCGTACTCGTTGATGCGGGCCTTGACCGTCTTGATGACGTTCTTGAGGCCGGCGCGGCACTGGTTGGCGAGGAGTTCGCCGACGTTGCGGACGCGGCGGCTGCCCAAGTGGTCGATGTCGTCGCTCTTGGCTTCGGCCGAACGCTGGCGGCAAAGGAGCTTGGTGGCTTCGACGATGTCTTCCGGGGTGATCGTGCGCGTGTCGAGGGAGACCTCGAGGCCGAGCTTCTGGTTGAGCTTGTAGCGGCCGACGCGGCCGAGGTCGTAGCGGAGCGCGTCCTGGAAGAGGCGCTGCATGTGGGCGCGGGCGCTCTTGACGTTGACGGGCTCGCCCGGACGGAGCTTGCGGAAGATTTCCTTGAGGGCTTCCTCTTCGTTGCGGACGGAACCGATGTCCTTACGGAGGGAGAGGATGACGGCGCCTTCGTCGAAGCTCGTGTCGAACACGCCAAACTTCTGCTTCGGCAGCTGCTTATGGATCTCCTTGAGGGTCTCGCGGGAAAGCTTGTCGTACTGCTTGGCGACCACCTTGCCGGTCTCGACGTCGACGATCGGGTCGGCGTAGACGAGGTGGGCGAGCTCTTCGGGCTCGAGGTCGAGGGCGGCCTTGGCGGTCAGGTCGCGGGACTTGTAGAAGAGGCCGAGGATGTCCTTGTCGTCCTTGTAGCCGAACGCGCGGAGCAAGGTCGTGACGAGGAACTTACGGCGACGGCGGCGGCGGTCGAGGTAGACCCAGAGCAGGTCGTTCTGGTCGAACTGGACTTCGATCCAGGTGCCGCGGTCGGGGATGATGCGGAACGCGTGGAGCGTCTTGCCGCTCGTGTGGGCCGACTCCTCGAAGCAGATGCCCGGGCTGCGGTGCAGCTGGGAGACGACGACGCGCTCGGCGCCGTTGACGATGAAGGAACCGCGGTCCGTGATCATGGGGACTTCGCCCATGAGGATTTCTTCGTCCTTGAAGGCGCCCTTCTCGCGGAGGCGCAGCTTGAGCATCACGGAGATCGCGTAGGTCGTGCCTTCGCGGATGCACTCGAGCTCGGTGGACTTGGGGAGGACCAACGCGTACTCGAGGTACTCGAGACGGAAATTGCCGTTGTTGCTCTCGACCGGGAAGGCCTCGCGGAAGACCGCCTCGAGACCGAGGTTCTGGCGGGCGGGGGCGTTCGTGTCCAACTGCAGGAACTCATTGAACGAGAAGATCTGGTTCTCGATGAGGTTCGGCGGAGGAATGACTTCGCTGAGTTTACCGAAGTTATTGCGAGCGTGCGACATGACGTGGAGGATTCTCGAGAGTGGCTGGTGTGGTGTTTGCCTGAAGGGGACGGTTCAGGCGGCCGGGGGAAAACAAGAGGGAGAGGGGGTGGCCCTGGAGGGCCACTCCCCTCCCCGCTTGGCAGAACGCGCTAACGCGCGTAGGTAAGGTTACTTGACCTCGACCTCGGCACCGGCGGCCTTGAGCTTGGCCTCGATGTCCTTGGCTTCGTCCTTGGAGACGCCTTCCTTGACGGGCTTCGGAGCGCCGTCGACGAGGTCCTTGGCTTCCTTGAGGCCCAGGCCGGTGATGGCGCGGACTTCCTTAATGACGTTGATCGGGGTAGCACCCTTGGCCTTGAGGATGATGTCGAAGGTGGTCTTCTCTTCGGCCGGAGCGGCGGCAGCGGCGCCACCAGCGACGGCGACGGCGACAGGAGCGGCGGCGGAAACGCCCCACTTGGTTTCGAGTTCCTTCACGAGGCCCGCGATTTCGAGGACGCTCTGCGAGCTCAGAAACTCGATGACTTGTTCTTTGGTGATGTTGCTCATGGTACTGGGTTCCTTGAACGGTTAGCGTCCTGCGAAGAGGACAATTGAGAGCACGAGGCCCCTAACCGGTATTCTTTGGATGTGTGTTGGTTTTTGGGTTTGGGTTTCCCCCCGCGCCCGCTGATCCACATGGACCAGTGTTTGCGGGGAAAGGGTCTTAGGCGGCCTTCTCGTCCTTCTGGCGCTTCGCGTCCAGGAGGCGGACGAGCGAGGAGGCCGGGGTGGAGAGCAGCGAGAGGAGCTGGGCGCGGATGCCGTCGAGGGACGGCAGCTTGGAGAGCGCTTCCACTTCGGCCTTGGAGAGGATCTTGGAGTCGAGGACGCCGGCCTTCACTTCGAGCTTGGAGAAGTCCTTGAAGAAGGTGACAAGGACCTTGGCGACGCCCGTAGGGTTCTTGCCGCCGGTCACGAGGGCCGTGTGGCCCGCGAGGTGCTGCTTGAAGTCCGGGAGGTTCGCCTGCTTGGCGGCGATGCCGAGGATGCTGTTCTTGACGACGTGGTACTCGGCGCCGTGTTCACGGAGCTGGTTACGCACCTTGGTCGCGTCTTCGACGGTCACGCCGGTGAAGTTCGCGATCAGGAGGTAGTTCGAGCTGGCCAGCTGGGCGGCCACTTCGTCGACGAGGAATTGTTTTTCAGCGCGCATGTTCGTGTGCTTTCGGTGAGGGTTGGGTGATTAGGCGACGACGGCGGCCGAGTAGGGCTTGAGGTCGATGTTCACGCCGGGGCTCATCGACGCGCTGAGGGTGAGGGACTTGATGAAGCGGCCACCGGCGAAGCCGACGGGCTGAGCCTTGACGAGGGCGGCGAGGGCCACGGCGGCGTTCTCGGAGAGCTGCTGCGCCGTGAACGACTTCTTGCCGACGACGATCACGATGTTGCCGGTCTTATCCATCTTGAACTCGACGCGGCCAGCCTTGACTTCCTTGATGGTCTTCGGGATGTCGTCGGACACGGTGCCGGACTTCGGGTTCGGCATGAGGCCCTTCGGACCGAGGACGCGGGCGACCTGGCGGACGTCCTTCATCGCGGTGACGGTGGAGATGGCGACGTCGAAGTCGAGGAAACCGCCGTTGACCTTGGCGATGAGGTCGGCGAGGCCGGCGTAATCCGCGCCGGCGGCGAGGGCTTCGGCCGGGTTCTCGGTGAAGGCGAGGACCTTGATCTTCT
>RFQN01000213.1 GCA_009924965.1 Verrucomicrobiota bacterium | reverse complement strand
TCCATGACCATCTGCGGGAACTGGTTGCCGCCGACTTCCTTGCCCTTGGAGATGACGCCGCGGATGTTGGTGAAGCTGCCGATGGTCGTGAAGACCTTGCTGAAGGCGTCGGGACGCTGCCAAGCGGCGTTGAAGGCGCAGATGCCGCCGGAGGACGAGCCCGCGATGCCGCGGCGCTTCGGGTCCTTGGAGATCTTGTAGCCCTTCGACTCGACGAGCGGGATCATCTCCTCGAGCAGGAACGTGACGTACTTGTCGGTGACGCTGTCGTATTCAAAGGAACGGTTGGACTTCCCGAGCGGCTTGCCGTCCTTGCCCTTGCCGGTGGGGTTCTGCTTATCAGGCGCGAAGCCGGGGTTGATGAAGAGGGCGATCGTCACCGGCATCTTGCCTTCGGCGATCAGGTTGTCGAAGACCGTCGGGACGCGCCAGTTACCCTTGGGGCCGATATAGCCCATGCCGTCCTGGAAGACCATGAGGCAGGCCTCCTTCTTGCCGTCGTACTGCGCCGGCACGTAGAGGGCCCAATCGCGGCCGTAGCCTGGGAAGGTCTTCGAGTCGTCGAGGTGGAACTTGCTGACCGTGCCCTTCGGGATGTTGGCCTTCTCCTGGGAGTCGGGCCCGAGCACATACTGGGCGTTCCAGTCCTTCTTCGCTTCGGGCGCGGCGTTCTGGGCGAAGGCCAAGGTGGAGAGCCCGGCCAACAGGCAGGGCAGGAGGGTGCGGAGGGGACTCATGGGGGTGCCGTCAATGAAGCAGACGCCCCAAGGCTGACAAGCCCAAGTCCCTCAGCGGGGCGGTTCCTGGCCAACTTTCCGCAACTGCCAGATTTCGGGGAAGTACCAATGGGTGAGCCCCATGACCCCGAAAGTCGCCAAGCCGCCGAAGACCACCGAATTGACCGTCCCCAGCAGGCGGGCGGCGAGGCCGGATTCCGCCATGCCGAGTTCGTTGGAGCAACCGACGAAGACCGCGGTGACCGCGGAGACCCGGCCCATCATCTCGGGCGGGACGGTCGTCTGCAGGATGGTCTGGCGGATGATGACGTTGACGGCGTCGGCCGCGCCCGAGATCAGCAGGAAGAGGAACGAGAACACGAACGCGGCTTGGAGGCTCAGGCCGAGCGCGCTGGCCAGCGGGATGGAGAGGCCGAAGCCGATGATGCAGAGGCCGAAGACGGCGAACGAGGCGTAGAGCGCCGGACCGGCGCGATCGAGCGGCGGACGGACGATGAGGTAAATCGACATGACCACCGCGCCCATCGACGTCGCGGCGCGGAGCAGGCCGAAGCCGAGTTCGCCGACGCCCAGCATCTGCGCGAAGATCGGCAACAAGGCGACGGCGCCGCCGAGGAGCACCGCAAAGAGGTCCATCGTGAACGCGCCCAGCATGATGCGTTGGCTGCGCATGAACCGGATGCCGGCGGCGAGGCTCTGGAAGATCGGCTCAGGCGTCTTGGACTGCAGCCGCTGGGTCGGACGCAGCACGCTGGTCGCGAGGAACGAGCCGGTGAAGCAGCCGACCATCAAGCCATAGGTCAGGCGCTCGCCGCCGAGCCAGAGCAGGAGACCCGCCAAACCCGGGCCGATCACGCAGGCGAGCTCGAAGAGCGTGTTGCGCCAGCGGACGCCGCTGGCGATGAGGTCGCGCGGGAGCAGTTCCGCGATCATCGCCTGGCGCGCGGTGGTCAGGAAGCTGCGCGCGAGGCCGCCGAGCATGACCGTCGAGTACAGCAGCGTCAGCTGTACCCAGGGGGCGAGCGGCTGAAGGCTCTGCGCGAACAGGACGAGCCCGAGCAGCATCATGGCCGCCAAGGCCCATTGGGCGATGCGTTGGCGGTTATGCGTGTCGGCCACGTGGCCGGCGAAGAGGACGGCTCCGACGAATGGGACGACCTCCGCGAAGCCAATCGCGCCGAGCGCGAGGGCCGCGGTCTTGGTGTCCGCTTGGGTCAGCTGAAAGACCTGCCAAGCCACGGCCACGCCTTGGATCTGGATGCCGAGCGTCCCGAGCACGATCGCACCGAGGTAGAGGCGGAACGAGCCGTGCTGGACGGCGGAGGCCTGCGGCGCGGAGGACATCGCGCCGAGGTATGGAGGCCCGAGGCCCGCTAGGCAATCACGCCTTTGACGACCGTGCCGGCGATGTCCGTCAGGCGGTAGTAGCGCCCTTGGAACTTGAACGTCTGGCGCTCGTGGTCGACGCCGAGCAGGTGCTGCATCGTGGCGTGCAGGTCGTGCACGTGGACGGGGTCCTTGACGATGTTGTAGCCGAACTCATCGGTCTGGCCGTAGGCTTGGCCGCCTTTGACGCCGCCGCCGGCCATCCAGAGGCTGAAGCAGCGCGGGTGGTGGTCGCGGCCGTAGTTGTTGGCGGTGATCTTGCCTTGGCTGTAGGCGGTGCGGCCGAACTCGCCGCCCCAGATTACCAGCGTATCTTCGAGGAGCCCGCGTTGCTTGAGGTCCTTGATGAGCGCGGCCGAGGCTTGGTCGGTCTGCTTGCACTGGCGGGTGATGCCGCCCGGCAGGCCGCCGTGCTGGTCCCAGCCTTGGTGGAAGAGCTGGACGAAGCGCACGCCTTTCTCGATGAGCCGGCGGGCTTGGAGGCAGTTGGCGGCGAAGGAACCGGGCGTCTTGACGCTGTCTCCATACATCGCGAGCGTGGCCGGGGATTCCTTCGAGAGGTCGGCCACCTCCGGCACGCTCGTCTGCATGCGGTAGGCCATCTCGGCTTGGGCGAGGCGGGCGTCGACTTCAGGGTCGAGCTCGGTGGCGCGCTGATCGGCGTTCAGCTTGCCATCACGATGAAAGCCGGCAGGTTGTCGTTCATGCTGCCCAAGCCATACGAGGCCCAGGCGCCCATCGAGGGACGGCCTGCGACCTGGTTGCCGGAGCAGAAGAAGGTGATGGCCGGGTCGTGGTTGATCGCCTCCGTGTGCATCGTGCGGATCACGCAGAGGTCGTCGGCGACTTCCCCGGTGTGGCTGAGCAGGTCGCTGTATTCGACGCCCGACTTCCCGTATTTCTTGAAGTTGGTGAACGCGCCGGCGAGCGGCAGCGTCGCCTGGTAGCCGCTCATCCCGGTGAGACGCTGGCCTTGGCGGACGGAGTCAGGCAGCGGCTGTTGATTGCGTTCGCGCAGCAGCGGCTTGGGGTCGAGTGTTTCGAACTGCGACGGGCCACCGGCTTGGAAGAGGTAGATGACGCGCTTGGC
>RFQN01000212.1 GCA_009924965.1 Verrucomicrobiota bacterium | reverse complement strand
CTGCCGTTCGTCGGCAAGGTGAACTTCGTCGCGGCCCAAGTGGAGTCCCGCCTCGGCACCATCCAGATGCGCGCCGAGTTCGCGAACGACGCCGGCCGTCTCCTGCCCGGGCAGTTCATCCGCGTCCGCCTGGAGGGCAAGCCCCTCGAAGGCGCCGTGACGATCCCCGCCGCCTGTCTCATGCAGTCGGCCCAAGGCCGCTTCGTCTACGTGCTCGGTGAAGGCAATGTCGCCACCATGCGGCCGGTGCAGCTCGAACTCATCGTCGGTCCGCAGGCCATCGTCTCCGGTGGGCTGAAGTCCGGCGACCGCGTCGTCCTCGACAACCTCGTGAAGATCCGTCCCGGCGCCCCGCTGACCCCGCGTCCTCCGGCCGCTAAGTAACGCCGATGTCCTGGGAATTCTTCATCCGCCGGCCCATCTTCGGGACCGTCCTCTCGCTGGTCGTCGTCATGGCGGGCTTCATGGCCTTCCGCCTGTTGCCCGTCGCGCAGTACCCGCAGATCGCTCCCCCGACCGCGACCATCGCGATCTCCTATCCCGGCGCCTCGGCCGAGACGCTGATGCGCACGGTCGCCGCGCCGATCGAGGACGAGATCAACGGCACCGATAACCTCCTGTATTTCTCGTCGAACTCCTCCTCGAACGGCTTGCTGACCATCACGGTCACCTTCGAGCCGGGGACGGACCCTGACCTCGCCGTCATCAACCTGACGAACCGCGTCAAGATAGCGGAACCGCGCCTGCCGGAGGAAGCCCGCCGCCTCGGCGTGGTCGTGAAGAAGCGCACCAACGACATCCTGATGTCGATTTCGATCATCTCGAAGGACGGCAGCCGCGACTCGGTCTTCCTGAGCAACTACGCGTCCGTCAACATCGTCGAGGAGATCAAGCGTGTCCCGGGCGTGAGCGACGCCGGCATCTTCGGCGCGCGCGACTACTCGATGCGCGTCTGGCTGCGCCCCGACAAGATGGCCCAGCTCGGCGTGACGCCGGGCGACGTCGCCCGCGCCATCCGCGTCTCCAACAACCAATACGCCGCCGGCCGCCTCGGCCAGGAGCCTTCCGCCGACGGCCAGGCCGTCGTCATCCCCATCATCACCCCGAGCCGCCTCGCGACCCCGGAGCAGTTCGGCAACATCGTCCTCCGCGCCGACGGCGCCAAGGGCGTCCTCCGCCTGCGCGACGTCGCCACGGTCGAGCTCGGCGCCCAGAGCTACGAGCAGCGGGCCAGCCTTGATAACCAGACGGCCGTCGGGACCCGTGTCTTCCTCGCTCCCGGCGCCAATGCGCTGGACGTCGCCGCCGCCGTCAAGGCCCGTGTCGCGGAGCTCTCCAAGCGTTTCCCGTCGGGGATCGACTACGAAGTGCCCTTCGACACGACGCTCTTCGTCGCCGCCTCCATCCGCGAGGTCGAGCACACGCTCTTCGAGGCGGGTCTGTTGGTGGTGCTCGTCGTCTTCCTCTTCCTCGGCAGCTGGCGCGCGACGCTCATTCCGATCATCGCCGTGCCGGTCTCGCTCATCGGGACCTTCGCGGGCCTCTGGGTCTTCGGCTTCGGGATCAATACTTTGACCCTCTTCGCGATGGTCATCGCCATCGGCATCGTGGTCGACGACGCCATCGTCGTGCTCGAGAACGTCGAGCGACTCATGGAAGAGAAGGGGCTCTCGCCCTTCGAGGCCGCCTTGGCCTCGGTCCACGAGGTCTCCGGCGCCATCGTCGCCATCGTGCTCGTCCTCGTCTCGGTCTTCCTGCCCGTCGCCTTCCTCGGTGGCATAGCGGGCACCCTGTATCGTCAGTTCGCCGTGACCGTGGCGATCTCCGTGACCATTTCCGGCTTCGTCGCCTTGACGCTCACGCCCGCGCTCTGCGCGATGATCCTCAAGCCTCGCACGCACGCCCCGACCACCGGTTTCCTCGGCTGGTTCGAAGCCCGCTTCCAGTCGGTGGCGGCTTGGCACGGCCGCGCGGTCCGCTGGTTGCTCGACCGTCCGCGCGCCGCCGGCCTCATCTTCCTCGGCATCCTCGGCGCCAACGCCGTGCTCCTGTGGGAACGCCCGCGCGGCTTCTTGCCTTCCGAAGACCAAGGCTACGTGCTGGCGATGGTCACCTTGCCGGACGGCGCCAGCGTGACGCGCACGCGCGATTACATGACGAAGATCGTGCCGTCGCTCTTGCAGGTGCCGGCCGAGAAGCCCGCCGTCTTCCATGCCTTCGCGATCAGCGGTTTCGACCTCATCGGGGGCGGCGAGAAGACCAATGCCGGCACGATCTTCCTCCCGTTGAAGGATTGGTCCAAGCGCGACATGGGCGCCGAGCAGCTCACGGGTGCCCTGATGGGTGCCACGGCCCACGCCAGCGAAGGCATGTGCTTCGTGGTCAACCCACCGCCCATCCGTGGCATCGGGACCGCCGGTGGCTTCGAGTTCTACCTGCAGGCGCGCGACGACGACGATCCCGTCCGTCTCGGCAAGGTGACCGACGAACTCATCGCCGCCCTCTCCAAGGAGCAGAAGGACGGTAAGCCGCTCATCGTGGGCCTTCGTTCCTTCCTGCGCACCACAGTCCCGCAATACGTCGCCGACGTGGACGAAGTCCGCGCCATGACCTTGGGCGTGCCGCTGCCTGACATCTACGAGGCCCTGCAGGCGACCATTGGCGCCGCCTACGTCAATGACTTCAACCGCTCTGGCCGCACGTACCGCGTCCTCATGCAGGCCGAGCCCTCTGAACGCATGGACCCCTCCGACGTCGGCCGCATCCACGTGCGCGCCGCCGACGGCCGCATGATCCCGCTGTCGACCTTGGTCCGCATCAAGCCTTCCTCCGGCCCTGAGCAGGTGGAACGATATAATGGTTTCGTTGCCGCGCGCGTCATGGGCAGCGGCGCCGCTGGCCTGAGTTCCAGCGAGGCCCTCCGCATCGTCGAGGAAGTTGCCGAGCGCACCTTGCCCGACGGCTACCAGCTCGATTGGACCGCCCAGGCCCTGCAGGAGAAGCGTTCCGCGACCTCCGCGTTGCCGGCGTTCCTGATGGCGTTGACGATGGTCTTCCTGATTCTCGCCGCCCTCTATGAGAAGTGGTCGTTGCCGATCGGCGTCATCCTGACCGTCCCGTTCGCCTTGCTCGGCGCCCTCGTCGCCATTTGGGTGCGCGGTAGCCCGAACGACCTCTACTTCCAGATCGGCCTGGTGACGCTCATCGGCCTCGCAGCC
>RFQN01000211.1 GCA_009924965.1 Verrucomicrobiota bacterium | reverse complement strand
CCACGGCCGTGCAGCAACGCTCGGCCGAGGAGCTCGTGGCGATTCGCACGGAAGAGCGCCGCCTCGTCGGCGAGCGTTTCGCCGTCGGCTCCGCCAATGCCTCCGATCGTGCGCAGGCCGAAGTCAACCTCGCCGCCGCCGTCGCGACCTTGTCCGATGCCCGGCGGGCCCGCGCGGCCGCCGAGCATCTCCTTGGCTTCCTGGTCGGGCGACCTGATCTGGTTTTGCCGGACGCCGGTAAGACCACGTTGGCGATGCCGCCGCCGCCCGCCGCGGGCTTGCCCTCGGACCTGCTGCGCCGTCGCCCCGACGTCGTGGCAGCCGAGCAGACGCTCGTCGCCGCCAACGCCCGTATCGGTTACGCCAAGGCCGCCTATTTCCCAACCTTCACTCTCACCGGCGCGCTCGGCAACGAGAGCCGCGACTTCTCCCAGCTCTTCAGCGCGTCCAGCGGGACGACGAACCTGGGGCTGGACATGCGCGTGCCGCTCTTCGACTTCGGTCGCACCGCCGCGCGGGTCGAAGGCGCCGTGGCCGTCCAGCATCAAGCCGCCGCTAACTACGAAAAAGCCGTATTGAACGCCTTCCGCGAAGTGCGCGACGCCCTCACGGACGTGCGCGAGACCATCGCATCCGCCCAGTCCGCCGAGGTCCGCGAAGCCGCCGCCTTGGAAGCCTTCCGCGTGGCTGAAGCACGGATGGCGGTCGGCCAGTTGCCCCTCACCGAGCACCTCTTGGCGCGTCGGCTCCTCGCGGAGTCGCAGGCCGCCGTCGCCCGGGTGCGTTACGACCGCATCGGGGCGCAGGTAGACCTGATCAAGGCCTTGGGTGGCGCCCGCGTGGAAGCGGCCGCGAAGTAAGGACGCTTAGCGGGAGAACTCGATCTCGCCCATCAGGTTGCCGGCGAGCTTGCCGTCCTTGGACTGCCAGAACGGGGCGTCGCGGTTGGCGAAGCGCACCATGTTGCGGGCGTCCTGCTTGAGCTTGGCGTGCTCGAGCTCGGGGAACATCACGCAGATCTGGTACTTGCCCGGTTGGATGTCCTTGGGCGCGGTCGCTTTGATGGTGATCTCGTAGCCGGCTTCCTTGTTCTGCAGGACCACGTAAGGCGGCAGGCGGCGGATGTCGAAGGCCTCGCCCTCGCCGGGCGACAGCGTGTATTTCGTCGGGCTATCCACGTAGGCGAGGTCGAGGCCGCGTGGGGTGGGGCAGGCGGAGAAGCCGCGGTTGGCGATGCGGATCTTGATGTCGAACTTCGCGCCGAGCTTCACCTTGCTCTGCCAGGAAGCGCTCAGCAGCTCGTAGCGGTAGCCCACGTGGTCGCGGAGGTAGTCGAAGGCCGAGCGGCTGACGGCGTTGCCCTTGGCGTCGGTGAAGTAGCCGTCGGAGACCGGCAGGCCGAGCTGCGTCACTTCGGCTTGGGTCTTGAGCTGCTTCTTCCAGCCATCAACGAGGCCAGGCGTCTTGGTGGGGTCGGATTCGGACCAGCCATGGGCGAGGCCGAGGGCGAAGGCGCGTTCGTTGGCGGCCACCTGCGCGACCAGCCAGCCGTCGGCCGGCGTGGGTTGGGTGACGGTCTTGGCCGTCAGTTCGGCGTCGTAGGGCACGAAGAGGTTTTCCAGGCAGAACTTCTGCCACTCCTCGTTGGTGCCGCCCAGCGGCTTGTCGAAGGTACCCTCGTGCGTCAGGTCGAAGAGGAAGTGGGTGTTGTGGGTGCCGAGGCGGGCGGTCGGGTTGCCCTTCTCGAACGCGTTGCCTTGGGTGATGCGCAAGGGCCAGTCGAGCTGTTTGCAGAGCCCCTCGCGCATGTCGGGGGATTGGATCAAGAGGCTGCGGTCATTGGGCAGGCTGGCGAAGGCCTCCTAGGTTCTGCGCGATGGCGTCGGCGTTGGCGGCGAGCACCTTCTTCAGCTGAGCCCAGTGGCCCTTGACCATGGCGAGGTCGGGGCCGCCGGACTTGCTGTCGTCGAGTTCGTAGGCGAAGCGCAGCTCGAGCTTGCAGCCGGCGCGGCGGAAGGTGTCCAAGGACTTCTCGAGACGTTGCAGGATGATCTGGTCAAGCACGCGGTTATGGTATTCGTCGAGCCAGCAGATGCCGAGATGGGTCGTCACGCCTTTGAGTTCCCAGGCTTTGAGGGCTTCGTACATCTGGCGGTCGGTCCAGCCGTTGCGGCTCACGTCCACGCCGAGGAAAGGCACGGGCTTCTCGTCCTTGGCGGCGGGGGCGGCGCGGCGGACGATGCGGCCGTCGGCGCGTTGCACGAGGAGCTGGCCATCGCCGAGTCCGACCGGGCATTCGAGGCGGAAGCCGCGTTCCGGGTTGCGGAGCCCGTTGAGCGCGGTCGGGTCGTCGGCGTAGAGCCCATGGAACTCCTTGTAGACGAGCTTAGGCGCCTCGTCTTTGGCGAACAACGGCAGGACCGGGAGAAGCAGCAGGGGCCAGTGCTTGAGCATGCCGCCATATTTTTGATGGGGAAGGGGGAGGCAATCCCGTTTCAGCCCGCCACCGAACAGCCTCGCCAGCCCGCCCGGAGCAGGCTCAATCGCAGGCATGTCGTCGGCCTCTACAGGCATGCAGGCTCTGGCCACCACGGCCGCGCAGGACTCTTTCTTGCCGGTGGCGACGGCCGTCTTTGGCTGCGCGGTGCTACACGCCCTCTGCACACCGTGGTTCGCGCGGGCGGCGCAGCGTCGCGCCGAACGTCAGGCGGACCGTGGTGCCGCCGTCCTGCATCTTCTCGGTGAAGTCGAAGCCGTCTTCGCCCTCTGGTCGGTCGCGCTTTGCCTGCTTGCCGTCGGTTGGCCGGGGAAAGGGTGGGGCTTTGTCGTTTCGTATCTGCAGTCGGGGGACTATGCGGCTGCCGTGGCCGGCCACGCTTGGACCGGTTCCTTCCGGTATCTGGAGCCGCTGTTCGTTTTCTTCGTCATGGCGATGGCGTCGACGCGGCCGATCGTCGAGGCCGCGCGGCGGCTGCTCGAAGCCGTCGCGGGATGGTTTGGCGGCGGCGTGGCGGCGCGCTGGTTCGTCCTGCTGACGTTAGCGCCTTTGGCGGGGTCGCTCATCACGGAGCCGGCGGCGATGACGATCGCGGCGACGCTGTTATCGGCCCAGTTTTATTGCCTTAAACCCTCGTCGGGCCTGAAGTACGCGACCTTAGCGCTGCTCTTCGTGAACGTTTCCGTCGGCGGAGCCCTCACGCATTTCGCCGCCCCTCCGGTGGTCATGGT
>RFQN01000022.1 GCA_009924965.1 Verrucomicrobiota bacterium | reverse complement strand
TGGGCCGGCTACCTCCAGCGCAACGACCTCGAGGTCGGACGCTTCCTTTCCTATTACACCGAGGTCAAGGACCTGCCCGACCGACTCGATGTCAGCGCCCGCCGCATGGGCTGGGAAAACGCCGACTGGGGCCCGGGCGACCCCCCTGACGAAGCCGGCGACGACGACCAGGAAGGCCCCGACCTCCCCTACTGCATCCACCAGCACCCGGTCTACATCGTGTCTCGTGCGCTGGGCATCCAACTGACCGTCTGCTTCCGCAAGCTCTGCCAGGACTCCGGCCCGGCCATCAACGCCCTCACGGCCGCCGACCTCATGCACTCGTTCTGGGATGTGGAGCACCAGATGGTCATGGCCATCAACGCCACGGATACCGGCGACATGTCCCTTGCGCTCGTCCACATGAAGCGCGGCCTTTCGGCCATCAACTATTCCATCGGCCTGCTTGCGCAGATTCCGACCGAAGCCCGCTTAAGCTCGGCCGAAGCCTCGAGCGAGTTGGAAGCCACGCTGTTCGACCTCCGCGAGATCTGCCTGCGCGTGATGGCCGACTGCCGTTGGGACGGTTCGAAGAACTAGGCCTTAGGCCTTGTTCTGATCGCCCCGACTCATGTGCTGGATGAGGCGGTCGCTGAACTCCTTCGCGGAGTCGTGCCCCATCCCGCGCAAGGCCTGCACCATCGCGGCGACTTCGACCAAGCGCGCCATGTCGCGGCCCGGACGCACCGGGATCGTCATGTGCGGCACCTTGCGGCCAAGGATCTCAAAGGTCTCGACCTCCAAGCCCGAGCGTTCCTCGTCCATGCCTGGCTGCCAGAGCACGAACGTGACGACGAGGTCGACGCGCTTTTCGCGGCGCACCGAGCGGACGCCGAAGATCGAGGCGATGTTGATGATGCCGATGCCGCGGCACTCCATGTAGCCACGGTTCAGCTCCTTGGAAGTACCTTGGAGTTCGCGGTCGCCGATCAGCGTCACGATGACGTAGTCGTCGGCGACGAGCGAGTGGCCACGCTCGATGAGCGCCAAGGCGCATTCGCTCTTGCCTACGCCGGAAGCGCCGCGGAGCAGGACGCCGACGCCACGGATGTCGACCAAGGTGGCGTGCAGGTTGGTGCGGGGCGCGAACTTCTCCTCCAGCAGGACGGTCGCCTCAGCCGAGAAATCCTTGGACTTCAGCTGCGTGCGGATGATGGGCACATGGTGCTTGTCGGCCAAGCGCTTCAACAAGGCGTCGACCTGCAGGCCACGCGAGACCACGACCGCGGGAACCTGCTTGGAGAAGACGTCATCGAGCAACTTCTCGCGCACGTTGTCCGGCTGGTCCGCCAAATAGGCCATTTCGCCAGCGCCGAAGAGCTGCAGGCGGCGATGGGCGAACTCCTTGAAATAACCCGTCACGGCCAACGCCGGGCGGTTGATGGACTTCTCGGAGATGACGTTATCGAGGCCGTCGGCGCCCGCGAGGAGCTCCATCTGCAGCATGTCGCGGAAGGAATCGAAGAACTCCCGGACCGAGACGGATTCGGGGCGGGTTTCAGGAGCGAGGTCGGACATGGTGGTTAAAGCTTAAAGCCTTCGCCGAGGTAGTGGCGGCGGCTTTCGGGGTCATTGACGATATCCTGCGGCGTGCCGGAGACAAGCACGCGTCCTTGGTGGATCAGGTAGGCCCGATCCACGATGGAAAGCGTTTCGCGCACGTTATGGTCGGTGATGAGGACCCCGATGCCACGCTCCTTGAGGCGTCGGACGATGGACTGGACTTCCGCCACGGAGATGGGGTCGACGCCACTGAAGGGCTCGTCCATCAGCAGGAAGCGCGGGCCCGTCGCCAAGGCACGGGCGATTTCCAGGCGTCGGCGTTCACCGCCCGACAACGTGAAGGCCGGCTGACGCGCCAGCCGCTCCAGCCCTAGGTCGGCCAACTGCTGGGCCGTGCGCGCCTGGGCCTCGCGCCCGGGCAGGTCCAAGGTCTCGACCACGGCCATGACGTTATCCCAGACGGAGAGCTTGCGGAAGATCGAGGCCTCCTGCGGCAGGTACCCGAGGCCCGACTTCGCGCGCTGCCACATGGGCATCTCGGTGATGTCGCGGCCATCCAGGAAGACCTTGCCGGCGGTAGCGGGAATCAAGCCTACGACCATGTAGAAGGTCGTGGTCTTGCCGGCGCCGTTCGGGCCAAGCAAGCCGACGATCTCGCCGGCCTTGAGCTGCAGGCTCACGTTCTGCACGGCGACCTTGGGGCCGTAGTGCTTGGCGAGCGACTCGACGCGGACCACGCCCTTTTCGCTGGTGTCTGCCATGCTTAAATGAGGAAGCCCTCAGCGTCCTTTGTCGAGGCTTTTGACCTGCGGGAGCGTGAAGTCGGACCCCAGGAAAATCTTCGGGCGGACGACCTGCCCGGGCAGGTTGGGGTCGGGGGCCTGGTCCATGCGCCAGACGCGCTTCTTCATGTCGTAGGTGATCTCCTTGGCGGGCACGCCTTCCCTGCCCTGCGGGTCGCGGATGCGGGCATCGCCAAAGAGCTTGGCCTCACCCTCCTCTGGCCGGACTTCCAAGGTGCGGCCATAGGCGGTGGTGCCGCCGGCTAGGACGTTGACGTTGCCGCGTCCGACGATGAGGCGGGCGGCCTGCTTGCCCTTCGCATCCGGCTCCGCCAAGCCTTCCAAGAGGTCGCACGTGGCATCCGTCCCCTCGGTCCGCATGCCGACCGCCCCGCGCAGGAAGAACTTGGTCATCTTCGGCGTGGTGAGGACCTCCTGGGCGTCGGCGACGAATTCGGCGGACTTCCCGTTGCTGAAATCGACGCCCAGACGCGGGCGGTTTTCCAACGACCCGCCGCTCAACGTCAGGAGACGCGGGCGTCCCTGCAGGTTATCCTTCTTGAGGATCTCTTCGATCTGCACGGCCGGGACGTAATCGATACGCTCCGCGGAACAACGGAGGCCAGGCTGGCCATAGCGGACGGCACCGGTGAGGAAGACCTTCTGCAGTACCAAGGTAGTCGGCTTACCCTTGATCACCTTCGCCGTCGCGTAGGCGACCATGCGCTGCGACTCGGTGCGGACGTCACCAGCCGCGTACAGCACGTTGCCGACGAGGTCCACTTCGGCCGCGCCGGCTTCGTTGGTCAGGAACAGACGGTCCGCTTGCGCCAACCCAATCGGGCCATCGACGTCCTCGGACGGCAGTTTCACCGTGGCGCGATCTTCCGGAGAGGACGTGACGACGACCTTCTGGAGACGGAGCTCGGAGCGGATGGTGGCACCTGCGATTTCGAAGCCGCGCGGCTCGAGGAGACGCGGCCGACCCTCCAGCTGCAGTTCTTGGCGGGTACGATCCCAACGGGCCTTGCCGGCCTTGAAGACATTGCCATCCGCGGACCCTTGCACGTCGCCTTCGCCGACGAGGACGTCTCCGTTGAGCCGCGAATCGGTGGCGATCAAGCGCTGTGCGGTCACCTTCCCCTGCTCAGAGGTGAATTCCGCGGCGCCATCCAACTGCAGCACCTTGGCGTCCGCCTGGACGTCACGGGTGATCAAAGCGGTCTGACCGAAGGCCTCGGAAGCCTCGCGACCCAAGCGGGCCGACTTGACGTGGACACGCTGACCGTCGGCCGCGAATAGGCGCGTGATATTGGCCTTGGCATCGTGCTCGAGGCGCTGGCCATCCGCCTGCAGACCCGGCTCGGACAGGCGGACCGACCCGGTCACCGTGAGGCGTTCATTGGCTTGATCGAAGAAAGCCTGGTCGCCACGCAACGTCTGACCATTGAAGGTTCGGACGACCTCGCCACTGGCCTTCAGCGAGCGGCAAGCCTTGTCCCCGGTCGGGCCATCGTCGAGCAGGCACTCGATGCGCTCGCAGGTGAGCTTTTCACCGAGGCGCTCCAACACGACCTTACCGACAAAGACGAGCAAGGTCCCTTCCGGCCGCGGGGACACCTCGAGGCGTTCTGAGCGAACGCGAAGACGCTTAGTGATGGGCTTCGCGAGGTCCAGCGCCGCGACGACGTCGGACTCGATCGCGAATACATCGCCCTTCGGATTGGACAGCCAGCTCCAGCCCATACCCTTAAGGTCGAACGACAGCGAACGGGCGCTGAAGGTCGACGGGCCGCGGGCCAAGTGCTTGGCCGGGATCAGCGTGCCGTAGGGACTCGAGAAAGAGAGTACGACCTTGCCGTCCTTGAAGGACTTCCCTTCGAGCTTGTTCAGATCCCAGGTGCCGGCTTCGGCCGTGGGCTTCATGGAAGCAGAACGCATCTCCCATGCGCGCTCCGCCTTGGCGTCCTCGGAGTAACCCGCGACGACCGCGTTCGTCACCTCCTGGAAAGCCACGTCCTTCTGCTGAGCGCAGAGCCCCGCCGACAGGAGCAAAGTCAACCAAGTGGCGCGCATGCCTAATGACACTCCAGCAGACCCTTTAAATCAAGCGCTTATGCCTTGGGCAGACGCGGAAACGGTACTGGACCGACCAGTGGCGGCATCTCCACGGACACGAACCTTGTCCCCACCGCCAACGGAAAGCCCGCCAGAAATTCTCCGGCCGGCAGCATCTTGCCGCCCGGACGCTGGAGGTGCGTCAGCAGGCAGGCCCCGGAACCACAGGCGACCAACACGCCGGCCTTATCCGCGGACAAGACCGAGCCCGACGCGCCCAACACGGCCGTCGCGACGGCTTGGGCGGCGCCGACCTTGATGGTCACGCCTTGGTGCTCGAACGTGCTGCCGGGCCACCCTTCCAGCGCGGCGATGCGCCCGGCCAGCAAGCGAGCCTCACCGGAAAAATCGAGCACGGCATCCTGTCGGGCGAGCCGACGCGTGTAGCTGACTTGCGCTTCATCCTGCGGGACCGGCACCGAAACGCCGGCCAAGATCGCCGGCAACGCCCGCGTCGCCAACTCGCCCGCCAGCAGCCCGAGGCGGGCCCGCAACGCGGCACGCCCTTCGTGCGGGGCGACCGCCAAGCTCGCCGACGCATGCAAAGGACCCGCGTCGAGCTTACGCACCACCTGCTGCAACGAGACGCCGGTCACGGCCAGGCCGGACGCCAAGGCGCCTTCGACCGGCGTCGCGCCACGCAAGGCGGGCAGTAGCGAGCCGTGGAAATTCACCAACCCGAGGCGCGGAGCCTGCAAAAAGTCGTCCTTGAGGATCTGGCCATAGGCCATGACGACGCCCAAGGAGACATCGAGCGAGCGGAGATGGGCGGCGTCCTCGGGCGACAGCTTTTCAGGCTGCAGCAGGGTCAGCCCTTCCTGCCGAGCCCAAGCGGCGACGGGATTCGGGCGAACCTCCTGTCCTCGGCCCGACGGACGATCCGGCTGCGAATAGACGGCCACGACCTCGACCCCTGGGAGAGCGCGCGCCGCGGCGAAAGCCGGCAACGCGATTTCATCCGAACCCAGGAGGACGAGGCGGTGCCGCATCGTTTATTTGCGGGCCTGACGGGCCGCGCGTCCCTTGAGGGAACGCGGCTTGTCCCAGCGCGTGAAGGATTTCTTGTTCGAGGCCTTCGAGCCACCCTTGCCGATCTTGCCGCCCTTGCTGCTCTTCGTGCCGCGGATCTTCCCGGTGGAAGCGGCGCTGGCCGGCTTGGCCGGACGGGCCTTGCCACCCGGGGCCGGCTTGGCCACGTGCACGGGCGCGGAGGAACCGTCGTTCGAGGCGGCACCGCCCTCGTGGCGCGTGCCCGGAGGAGCGAAATACTTGCGGCCTTCCTGCTTGGGCTTGCCGACGACGTCGATGAAGACCGGCACGCCGGAGAGCTCGAAGCCCTCGTGGATGCCCTTGACCAAGAAACGCTGGTAGGCCTCTTCGAGCCGCTCCTCCGAATTGCAGAACATGCGGAACCGGATCGGGCGGCGCGAGACCTGCGTCACGTAGTAGCACTTGAAGCGACGGCCCGAGACCATGCGCGGCGGACGCTTGACCATGAGGTCCTGGATGACGCGGTTGATGCGGCCCGTCGGAATGGTGGCGCCAGCGCGGATGTAGACGCCTTCGGCGGCGTCCAGCAGGTCGTCGGCGCGGAGGCCCGTCTTGGCCGACACGAAGCAGATGGGCGGATCAGGCAGGAAGAAGAGTTCGCGGCGGACGGCGGCGCGGAACTTCGCACGGAACTCCTCTTCGTCCTCGAAGCCGCTGAGGGCATCGGCGCGGAAGGCTTCCTTCGCGAGGTCCCACTTGTTGACCACGACCACGAGGCCGCAGCCGATGAGGGCGAGCTCGCCGGCCAGCTGCTTGTCGATGCGCGTCACGCCCTGCTGGGCGTCCAACACCAGGAAGACCACATCCGTATCGGCGAGGATCTCGTTGGCGCGGATCTGCGAGAAGAAGTCGAGCGTGTCGCGCTTGTTGGCGGTGCGGCGGCCGGCCGTGTCGACAAGGACGAACTCCGTCTTGGAACCGTCGGACTTGGCGCGGGCCAAGCGGGAGCGCACGGGATCGCGGGTGGTGCCGGCGATCTCGCTGACGATGAGGCGGGAGCCGCCGAGCAGGCGGTTGCCGAGGGAGCTCTTACCGACGTTCGGGCGACCCGCGAGCGCGAGTCGGATCGGGTGCGGCGCGGTGGTCGCGGCTTCCACCGGAGCGGGCCCGAGCTTCTTCAGGATCAGCGCGCAGAGTTCGGACATGCCGCGGCCGTGCTCGGCCGAGACCAGGAAAGGATCGCCGAAGCCGAGGGAGTAGAAATCACCGACCTGACGGTCGCGCTCCTCGGTGTCGGCCTTGTTGGCGACCACGACGACATCCTTGCCGGCTTGGCGGAGCTTCGCGGCGACTTCCATGTCGAGGGGGGCGCAGCCTTCGGAAGCATCGACGACCAGGAGCACGAGGCTGGCGGCGGCGAGGGCGAAATCGACCTGCTCTTCCACCGCGGCGGCGACGACCTTAGGGGTCAGCTCGGCCTTGTAGAGGCCGATGCCACCGGTATCCATCAACGTGTAACGCCCATCGGAGACCTCGGCCGTGATCAGGTCGCGGGTCACGCCGGGCTGGTCGTGCACGATCGAGATGCGTCGACCGACGATGCGGTTGAAAAGCCGGCTCTTGCCGACGTTGGGACGGCCCACGATGGCTACTGCCCGGGAAAGTGCTGTGTTCCGTTCCATGAACAAGGACAGTCAGGGCCTCCCGCCCCGCAGGCAAGCAAGGATGCTTACTTCCGGGCCGGCAAAGTGTCCAAGAAGCGGGCAATCCGCTCGCCGGCCTCATGGATGCGCTCGTAGCTGGTCGAGAAAGAAGCTCGGCAGAAGCCCGCGCCGGCAGCCCCGAAGGCCGTGCCCGGCACCATGGCGACCTTCTGGGCCGCCAGCAGCTGGGAAGCGAAGGCCATGGAATCCAAACCCGTGCTGGTGATGTTCGGGAAAGCGTAGAACGCACCGCGCGGGAGATGGCACGGCAGACCGAGCTCGTTGAAGCGGCGGACGATGAAGTCGCGGCGTTCGCGGTACTTGTCCCGCATGTGGAGCATGGATTCGCGGCCGTTCTTGAGGGCCTCGACGGCGGCCTCTTGGCTGATGATGGACGCGCACATGATGCCGTACTGGTGGATCTTCAGCATGCCGTCGATGACGCCGGCGGGGCCGCAGGCGTAACCGATGCGGAAGCCCGTCATCGCGAAGGCCTTCGAGAAACCGTGCAGGAAGACCGTGCGCTCGCGCATGCCCGGCAGCGACGCGATGGACACGTGGTCGCCTTCAAAGGTCAGCTCGGAGTAGATTTCGTCGGAGGCCACGAGGAGGTCTTTCTCGATCGCGAACTTGGCGATCTCCTCGAGCTTCTGGCGGTTGGCGGTACCGCCGGTCGGGTTCGTCGGGAAGTTCAGGACGAGCACCTTGCAGCCCGGCTGCCAGGCGGCGCGCAACGCGGCCGGGTCGAGCGCGAACTGGTCGCTGGACACGGTGCGGATCGGCACCGCGGTCGCATGGCAAAGCGTCACGCTGGGCGCATAGGACACGTAGCAAGGCTCGTGGTAGAGCACCTTATCGCCCGGGTTGAGCGTCGCGCGCAGCAAGGCGTCGAGGGCTTCGGACACGCCGACCGTGACGAGGATTTCGTCTTCGGGATTGTATTCCGGACCGTAGTTGCGGGCGACGTAGCGGGAGATCTCCTCGCGCAAGGCCAGCGTGCCGCGGTTGTCGGTGTAGGACGTCCGGCCCTTCTCCAACGCGGCCATGGCGGCCTCGCGGATGTGGAACGGCGTGACGAAGTCAGGCTCGCCGATGCCCAGCGAGACCGCGTCCTTCATCTTCGACACGATGGCGAAGAAGTCGCGGATGCCGGACTTGGGCAGCGTCGCGACATGCTGCGCGACGAAACGGGCGGAATCATCCATGGGACGGGCGCTCAGGGGCTGACGGAAGGCTGGTCGCGGCGCGTGCCTTCGTCGGTGATGACGAAACCATCCTTCTTGTAGGCGCGGAGGAAGAAATGCGTGGAGGTGCCTTGGACGCCTTCGATGCGGGCCAGGCGCTCGTGGACGAAGCCGGCGACCTTGTAGAGGTTGTCGGCGGTGACGACGACGAGGAGGTCATAACCACCCGACATGAGGTAGCAGCTCTCGACCTGCTCGAACTGGCTGATGCGTTCGGCGATGCCGTCGAAGCCGCCCGTGCCTTCGGTGCGGATCTTGATTTCGATGACGGCGCGCACGCGGCGTTCGGCCTCGTAGCTCGGGTTGAGCACGGCGCGCATGCCGAGGAGGATGCCTTGGGCGCGGAGGTTGGCGAGTTCGCGGTCCACGGCCTCGGCGCCCAGGTTCAGGATCTTGCCGATCTGGGCGGTGTCGAGGGGCTCACCCTCGAGGAGCAGCTTCAATACGTTGTTCATGGTGGTGCGAAAATCAGGCCTTGGGCAACGCGCGGCGGGCGCGGACGGCGGCGGCGAGCTGGTCGAGCACCGGGCGGGTCTGCTCGAACGAGATGCAGGCGTCGGTGATGCTGCAGCCATAGGTCGAGCCTTCGCGGCCCTTCCATTCCTGGCGGCCTTCGACGAGGTGGCTTTCGATCATGACGCCACCGAGGATACGGGAGCCCTTGGCTACCTGCTCGGCGAGGTCGGCCGCCACGAGCGGCTGGCGACGGTGGTCCTTGGAGCTGTTGCCGTGGGAGCAATCGACGATGAGTCGCGTGGTGATGCCGGCCTTCTGGAGGCGGGTCTCGGCGTCGGCGACGAATTCGGCCCCGTAGTTCGGGCCCGTGCGCGAACCACCGCGGAGGATGACGTGCGCGTCGGGATTGCCGGAGGTCTCGAAGATCGAGACCACGCCGTCCTTGGTGACGGAGGGGAACCAGTGCGAGGAGCGCGCGGACAGGCAGGCGTCGACGGCGACCTGGATGGAACCGTCGGTGCCGTTCTTGAAGCCGACCGGCATCGACAGGCCCGAAGCCAGTTCGCGATGGATCTGGCTCTCGGTGGTGCGGGCGCCGATGGCGCCATAAGCGACGAGGTCGGCCAGGTACTGCGGGGTGATTGGGTCGAGGAACTCGCTGGCGGACGGCAAGCCGAGGTCGGCGATGTCGGCCAGCAGGCGGCGCCCCAGGCGGAGGCCGTCGTTGATGCGGAAGGAGCCGTCGATCTGCGGATCGTTGATGAGACCCTTCCAACCGACGGTCGTGCGCGGCTTCTCGAAATACACGCGCATCACGACCAACAGGTCTTCGGTATGCTTACGGGCTTCCTTGAGGAGCAGATGGGCGTATTCCATGGCCGCCTTCGGGTCATGGACGGAGCAGGGCCCGACGATGACGAGGAGACGGTCGTCCTTCCCGGCCAAGATGGCGGCGGCGTCCTTACGGGCGGCCGTGACGACCTCGGTGGCGCGCTCGGAAGCGCGGAGTTCCGAAAGCAGGAGCGCGGGGGGCAGCAAGGGGAGCCGGCTGCGAATGCGTAAGTCGTCCGTATTGTGGTACATCGGGAAGGGCCTTTCCTGTGGGGAAAAGAGGGTCAAATGAAGGGCAGACCCGGCCCTATGTCAATGTCTCGTCCCGTGTTGACTGGCGAGCCTGCCTGTATCAAAAGTGTCTCAATTCAGGATGCCCAAGGCCACCACACCAGACTCCCCCGAGCAATCGGACGCCTTCCGGGCCTACATCGCCGAGCAAGGCCTCCGCGCCACGCGCCAGCGGATGGCCGTGTTCGAGGCGGCCCGGAGCATCACCGGCCACTACACCGCCGAGGATCTGCTGAAGAAATCCCGCTCCCTGGACCGCACCGTGTCGCGGGCTACCATCTACCGCGCCCTCCCCTTGCTCATCGGCGGGCACATCGTCCGCGAGATCGACGTCGGCCGCGACCACAAGTATTACCTCGCCGAGGTCGGCTCGTCCACCTTCCGCGCCCAGCTCGTCTGCGAGAGCTGCGACACCATCGTCGAAGTCGACGCCCCGTTCATGGAGTGGTACGGCAAGGCCGTGGCCGCCAAGCACGGCATGAAACCCATTTCCCAAAAACTCCAAGTCACCGCCCTTTGCGAGCGTTGCCAAAAGCGTAAAGCCCTTCGTCCATGACCCGCTACCCGACCGCCACGGTCTTCCCGCCCTTGCCCGCCGGCGGCCTCCCGCTGACCGACCTGCAGCGCGAAGTCCTCGCCCTCAAGCAGGAGAAGGACGCCCTCATCCTCGCGCACAACTACCAGTGCGAAGACATCCAAGGCGTCGCTGACTTCGTCGGCGACTCCCTCGGCCTCGCCTACAAGGCCGCGGAAGCGAAGCACTCCACCATCGTCTTCTGCGGCGTGCACTTCATGGCCGAGACGGCCAAGATCGTGAACCCGACCCGCCGCGTGCTGCTGCCCGACCTCGAAGCCGGCTGCTCGCTGGCCGACTCCTGCCCCGCCGACAAGCTGGCCGCCCTCAAGGCCGCGCAGCCCGACCTCTACGTCGTCGCGTACATCAACTGCAGCGCCGCGGTCAAGGCACTCTGCGACGTCATCGTGACGAGCGGCAACGCCTCCAAGATCGTCAATAAGGTCCCGGCCGACCGACCGATCTTGTTCGTCCCCGACCAGAACCTCGGGCAGTGGGTCGCCAAGAAGACCGGCCGCACGATGCAGCTCTGGCCAGGCAACTGCTACGCCCACGTCCAGTTCACGCCCGGCGCCCTGCTCCGCGCCAAGGCCGCCCACCCGGGCGCGCCGGTCGTCGCGCACCCCGAATGCACCGAGGCCGTGCGCGACCTCGCCGACATGGTCTGCTCGACCGAACTCATGGTCGAGTGGAGCCGTCAGCAAAAGGCCGATACCCTCATCGTCACGACCGAGTCGGGCATGATCCACCGCCTCCGCCGCGAAGTCCCGCACAAGACCTTCGTCGCCGCCCCCACGGACCGTTGCGCCTGCAACGAATGCCGTTTTATGAAGCTCAACACCCTCCAGAAGGTACGGGATTGCCTATTAAACGGCACCCCCGAGATCACCTTACCGGAAAATATCCGGGCGGCCGCGGAGGTCCCGCTGCGCCGGATGCTGGAGTGGAGCCGATAACTGTATTTAAGGGGTTTATCTCGGTTTTTAATAAGGTAAATAATTCGTCAAAAGTGGCGGGTGGGGTTTGACTTCCCCAAATTATAATAAACTTTGGGCACAAGTGAGGGTTGTACGAGCGGTTCACGCCATCGTCAAAACCGCTCATTCCACCTTCCCAATGAAAATCGACCTCGTTCCCAGCAACTTCACGACCAAGGACGCCTTTGTCCGGGCCACCCTGTCGCGTGCCCGCGACCTCGCCGTCCAAGCTTGGGACGTGGAGAACTCCGACCGCCACACGGCGCTCGAGAAGGAAGTCGCCGCCCTGTCCAAGAACGAACTGGCCCGTCGCCTCCTGAAGCTCCTCTCCCGTCCGAACCGCGCCCGCGCCCAGATCAGCGACGCGATGCGCTCCAAGGCCAAGGCCATGCGCAAGAAGGGTGCCCCGGTGCGCGAAATCGCCGCCGAGCTCGGCGTGTCGATCCCGTCGGTCTACAACATCACCAAGGACTAACCTTGCGACAGACCACACGTCGTCGTTGAGTAGCGGCGATGTACGAGTGGCCCTATGGCGACCCCGCGAAGGCTCCGGCCCGTGCCCCGCTGCACGTCGGCGGAGCCTTGGATTTCCCGACTTTGCTGGCGGCCTACCGCCACGGCGTGTTCCCTTGGTATTCGGAAGACGAGCCCGTCCAATGGTTCAGCCCCCATCCGCGGTTCGTGCTGCTGCCCGACGAACTCCGTGTGACCGATAGCCTCCGCAAGACGTTGCGGAAACCGGGCTGGCGCGTGACGGTGGACCAAGACTTTGAGGGCGTGATGCGGCGCTGCGCCGCCGTCCCACGGCCCGGTCAATTCGGCACTTGGATTACAGAGGACATGATCGCGGCCTACGTGGAGCTGCACCGGAAAGGCTTCGCCCATAGCGTCGAGGTGACCTGGCAAGGCGAACTCGTCGGCGGCCTCTACGGGGTCAGCATCGGTCGCATCTTCCATGGCGAGTCGATGTTCCACACCCGGAGCGACGCTTCGAAGGTCGGCTTCGTCTCCTTGGTCGCACGGCTCAAAGCCTCGGGCTACGTCCTCATCGACTGCCAAATGCCCACACCGCATCTAGCCTCGCTGGGGGCCTGCGGGGTCCGCCGCAGTGATTTCCTGCAGGTCTTGGCCCTAGAACGCGACCAAACCCCCGCGGCCGACGCGTGGGTCAGTCCGCTTTTTTCGAGCGTGCCTTGAGCACGGCCCGGGCCTCGCGTTCATAGACGCGTTCGACGATCACGCAGAGCTGCTGCAGCGAGCGTCCGTCCGTGTAGACGGCGATGCCCGCTTTCATGTAAGCCTGCTCGCGCTTCTTCATGAGCTCGCGGATCTTGGCCTCCGGGTCCTCGCCCTTGAGGAGCGGTCGGCGGGAATTGCCGGCGGTCCGCCGCAAGATGGTGTCCACGGAAGCGAAGAGCGTGACGACGATGCCCTTGGCCCGGACGAGGTCGATCATCCCCGGCTGGACGACCAGGCCGCCGCCACAAGCGATGATGGCATCGTTCTCGGGCAAGAGTTCCTCGACGACCTTGCGCTCCAAGGCGCGGAAGTGCTCCTCCCCTTGCTGGGCGAAGATGTCGGCGATGGTGGCCCCGGCGAGCTTCTCCACGAGGTCGTCGGTATCCACGAAACGCCGGCGCCAACGCTTGGCCAGCTGGCGGCCCAAGGCGGACTTACCCGTCCCCATGAATCCAGCGAGGATCAGGTTCGGCTGCGGGTTCGACTGGGCACCGGAAGGCATGGGGCAAGGCAAGGGAGTCCCCTGCCTCTCGGCAAGCGACAACCGCACCCTGCCCGCGGCAGTGAATTACTTCAGCAAAGCCAACGCGGCCTTGGCGCGCGGCGCCAAGCGCTCGGAGAGCCCCTTGGCGGCTTCCTCGAGTACGGCCTTATCCGCTGCCCCGAACACCGTCGGGACTGCATCCCATGCGGCTTCGGTCAACTCATTCGCCGGGCCCTTCAACAGGCCAAGCAAGACGGCCTTATCGGCCTTGA
>RFQN01000210.1 GCA_009924965.1 Verrucomicrobiota bacterium | reverse complement strand
AATGGTGGTTGCGCCTGCATAGGAGTTCGGGCCGGTCAGGGTCAGCGTTCCTGCCGCCTGCTTGGACAGATCACTTCCAGTACTTCCCGCAATGATGCCGTCGTAAGTGAGCGTCGTTCCTGACGCAACGTTCACCGCTCCGTCACTAGCGCCGAGCGCGATTCCGCGGTTCGCCGCCAAGATGGTATCCGCCGTCGCCAGCAACGTGCCGCCCCCCAAGACAATCTGGTCAGGCGTAGCCACCGCGGGCACGGCGCCTAAAGCAGCGTCGGCATTGATCGCCAAGGTTCCGCCATTGACGTTCACGCGACCGGCGAAGGTGTTGTTCCCCGTCAGGGTCAACGTCCCAAACCCTTCCTTCGTGAGGCCACCACCTAGTGAAGTGGCGTCGGTCAGGAGGCGCTGAGCGATCGTGATGTCGTTGCCGTTCGTATCGAAGCGAGCCCCGCCCGCCTTGATGAAGGCGTTGGTCAGGCCGGACATGTAAGCCGTGCTCGACACGGTCGGACGAAGGGTGCCACCGTCGAAATTGAGCGTCGCCGTCGAACCGGCCCCGCGCACGGTCGGAAACGCAGGCAAATGCACCAGCGCCGTCCCGCCGATGTTGATCGTCGAGGTGTTGGTCGCTCCCGCGGCAAGCAAGGTGAACGAGTTGGCCCAGAAATACCCCCCTGTCAGCGTCAAGTTCGAGACCACGCCCGTCGAGCCCGAGGTGGCCCCGCCGCCCATCGTGAGGATGCCGATGTTCGCCGTCCCGCCGGTCTGATTGAAGTTCGCAGTGCAGTTGCTGGCGACGGAATCGGAACGTCCGATCTGCAAGATCGCGTTGCCGTTCGCCCCGCCGGTCGTGTTCATGTTCAAAACACCGGTGCCACTCAAGTTGAAGGTGCCCGTGGAAGTGCCGCCGCCATTGACGCCGATCATCACGCCGCGGGTCGCGCTGACCGTAGTGGTGAGGCTACCGCCGCTGAGGTTGTAGATGCCTTGGTTGCCGACCGTGCCTTGCCCGACCAAGACCTGGTTCCCGGTACCGGTGAAGACGATGGCCCCGCCGGTCTGGTTCACCGTCCCCGTCGCGGGCGTCGTCGGGGCGTTGCCGACGTTCATCGCAGTGGAGAGCGTGTAGGTGCCGTCGACGATGTTGAGGGTCGCGCTCAGGCCCGCAGCATCGCTGATGTTGATCTGCCCGCTGGCCGCCGTCCCAGCACGAGGCCCCGAAAGGGTCAACGTGCCTTCGCGCACGGTCGTGACGCCGGTGTAGGTGTTCGCGCCTTGGAGCTCCCAAGTGCCCGCCCCCGTCTTGGTAAGCGTCGCCGTGCCGGCGCCGTTGGCGATGATGCCGGTGACGCGGTTCCCCGAGCTGGTGCCGCCCAAGGTCAACGTCGAGGTGGCGGTGGCGGTGTAGTTACCGAGCTGCACGGTCGCCGAAGTGGGGTTCAGCGTGTTGGTGCCCGAGCCAGTGAGGACGGGGAGGCTGAGGATGTAGTTGTTGGCACCGGTCACGTTGACGGTCCCGCCGGCGAGGGCGCAGCCGAGAGGAGCGAGCGTGAGGGTGCGGCCGATGCCGGCGGCGGAAACCTGGCCGACGTCGATGGTCGCGGTGCCGACCCCGAGTCCGCCGAGGTTGTTGGTACCCGCGAAAGCGACCGAACTATCGCTACGGAGCTGGAGGGTGCTTCCATCCAGAAGTGAAAGCGGCTTGAAGCTCCCCGTGGTTTCCGCCGAAAGCGCCGTCGAGACACCCGCAGTGGTGTTGGCCGCGTTGGCCTGGAGTTGGAGCTTGGCCCCGCTGCTCACGACGGTGAGTCCGTTGGCGCCCGCCGCCCGTCCGGCATTGTTGCCCGTCAAGACGACCACCCCACCGTTGGCGGCCAAGGTCAAGGCGCCGGTGAACGTGTTGTCCCCCCACAGCTGCAAGGTGCCGTTGCCTGCCTTGGTCAGTCCGCTGCCGCTTACCGGGCCACCCATGGTCAGCGTGCTGGCCGTGACGGTGATGGTCTTGGCGACTGGGATGGCCACCGCCCCCGTCCCCAAGTTGAGGGTGTTCGTCCCCGCGAAGGTAAAGTCTCCCGTCACTTGGATCGCGTTGTTGCCCGAGAGCGTCCGGGGGCCACCCACCACATCGAGCGTCCCTCCGGCGAGCGTGACCAAACCGCTGCCCAAGGCGCCGTCGTGGCCAAGGTTGAGCGCGCCCGCAGACAAAACGGTTCCGCCCGAGTAGGCATTGGCCGCGGTCAGCGTGGCCGTACCCGCGCCAACCATGCTCAAGGACTTGCCCACGCCGCTCACCGTGCCGCCTAAAGTCAGGCTGGTGCCGGCCGCAGGAGATAGGCTCACCGGTCCGTTCAAGCGGAGAGGGGCGTTGATGACGTGATTGCCCAAGACGACCGCGATCGCCGAAGAGGCGATGCCATTATCCAACGTCAGCACATCCGAGTTGGTCCCCAACGTGAAGGCATTGGCGTTATTGAAGGAAATCGTGCCGACCGTCCGAGGGCCACCCAACGAGACGGTCGTCGCCGCGAGGGCATCCAAACCGAAATTGACGACGGCGCCGAGGCCATCGGGGACCGCGGCGTCCTTCCAGTTGCCGCCGGTGCCCCCCGAGCCCCACGCACCGTCGCCCAACGCGCCGTTCCAATCCGAGGTGGTCGCCGTCCCCACCACGATCTGCAAGGCGCTGCCGGTGTCGTTCAAGCTGTAGGTCTTCCCGGCCACGGAATTAAAGATGCTCAACTTACCGGCGGAGCCGCCGAAGGCGGTCACATAGGAAAGGAGTGAATAGGTGCCGTTGGTGGTCAAGGGCGTGAGCCCGCCCGGTGCGAACAAACTGATGACGCCGCCGTCGATGGTCAGGCCGCTGGCCGTCGTGACAGCCACAAGATCAGTCGTGGGGCCGCACTCGAAGGAGAGGAGCGCGCCTTCCTTGAGCCACAGCGAGCCGAGGGTCAAGGTACCGGCCGTCGTGGCGGTGGCCGGAGACAAGATGCCGCCCGCGTTGACGGTCGCGGCCACCAAGGTGCCCGTCCCCGCCAAGGTCGCATCCGCGTTGACGGTTACCTGCGTGCTGGCAAGCGCGCCATTTGCCACCAACGTGCCAGCGGACACCAGGGTCGACCCGGTATAGGCTTGGGCGGCACTCAACGTGAGCGTGCCTGTGCCCACCTTGGTGAGGCTACCGGTACCTGAAATCGTTCCGGCATAGGCCGTCGCAGTATTGAGCGCCCCCACCGACAAGGT
>RFQN01000209.1 GCA_009924965.1 Verrucomicrobiota bacterium | reverse complement strand
AACTTCCTGATCCCCGAAACGGGCAAGCTCGAACCCGAGAGCGCTGCGGCCCGCCTGCTGGTGACCGCGCAGATCAACGGCGATACGGTCTACCTAGCCTGGGGCTCGAAGTTCCTCGCCTGCCGCGACCTCCGCTCAGAAGAGATCCCGAAGGACACCTTCCTGACCCGCGAGCAGTACAAGGTCCTCGACAAGCAGGTGACCGGCAACCGCCGCCACTACGTCCGCTACCGCGTGGGCGACCGAGACATCATCGCCAACCGCTTCTCCCCGAAGTGGCATTTCTTCGTGGTCGCCCGCGACAAGGACATCGACCCCCTCATCGTCATGGTCGACGCCGAGACGTTCGAGAAATTCCCCGTCGGGGGCGTCGTGCCGACCGAGCTGCTCGAGAAGTGCGAGTCATTCCCGCGCCTGACGGAATCGCCGGCCCCCGCTCCGCTGCTGGCCGAATAGGCCGCGGCTGGCGGATTAGTTGCGACGGACGTAGCAATCCGGCTGCGAGCACTCGCCGAGCTTGCTGTCGCTCAGGCGCGTCGCCTTGCCGGTGACGGTGTCGACGATCGCAATCCACGATTGGGCATTGAGCGACTGCGTGGCGACGACGTGACGGCCATCCGCGCACCAGGAGCTGTGCGACAGGCTCAACGCCGAGGTCGACGGCACCGCGGTGACCGCGCCGGACTGCAGGTCCGCGACGGCCAGATGCAGACCACCCGACTGGAAGGTGAAGGCGATGAGGCTCGGCTCGACGGGGTTCCAGCGCGGCTCGGCGCTGTAGCCGTAGCCGGTGGAGAGGCGCGAGAGGCCACCGCCGGCCGACGAGGTGACGTAGATGCCTGGTCGGCCCGTGGGGCCGCTGGTCAGGACGAGGCGGGAACCGTCGGGCGACCACGAAGGGTCGGCGTCGACATCAGGCGTGGCCACGACGACGCGCGCGCCCGAACCATCGGCGCTCGAGACGTAGATGTCCATGTTGCCGCGGTTCGAGGAGGCGAAGGCCAAGCGGCCATCGGGGCCGGAACTCGCCGCGCCCAAGGCCCCACGCACGTTCGTGACGACGCCGCGCGGGTTGCCGATGCCATTGGTCGAGAAGAGCTCGGGGAACCCGGTCATCGCCGAGGTGATGAAGGTCAGGCGCGTGCCGTCCTGGTTCCAGCGCGGGGAATGCGTGGTGTTGCGCAGGTTGGTGATGCGCGCGGTCTTGGAGTGGACGAGGTTGGTGGTGTAGATCTCCTGATTGCCGGTGAACTTGGAGACGAAGGCGACCTTGGTCGCGGCGAAGAGGGGCTTGAGCTTCCACGCGCGGCCCAAGCCGACGACGGCGGCGTCGGCGACGCGCAAGGCCAGGTCATCTTGATCGCGGCCTTCCACGGTCGTCTGGAACGCAAAGCTGGGGTGCTCGCACGCGACCACGGCGGTCGTGCCCGTGCGGCCGATGGTGACGCGCACCGCGGAGTTGGCGCGGACGCTGAAGGCGCCGTGCGCGCCCAAGGCGAAGGTGGTCAGTTCGCCGAGCGTGGCATCGTCGCTGACGACGGTGACCGGCATGACGCCCTGCTTCATCAAGGCATCGATGCTGTCGTTGACGACGATACGGGTCTGAGCCGAGGCGGCGACGGCACCGAAGGCCAACAGGGTCACGAGGCCCAGCGAGAGGCGGAAGAACTTCATGGATGGTAAAAGCGATAGCAGTTTGACCTAAGGTGGGGCGGGACTTCAATCCTGCTCATGCCGCTCGACAAGGATTCCGTCCAAAAGGCCCTCGGCCAAGTCCGCTACCCGGGCTTCAGCCGTGACATCGTCTCGTTCGGGCTCCTGCGCGGCATCGAGGTCACGCCCGCGGGCAAGGTGACGGTCGGCCTCGCGGTGACCACGGCCGACCCCAAGATCCCCAAGCAGCTCTACGATGAGATCGAGGCCGCCCTCAAGGCCGCGGGGGCCGTCGACCCCGAGATCGCCATCACGGTGACGGTCCCGAAAAGCGCCCCCGGCGCCGCCGCCGAGGTCAAGCTCCCCGCCAACGCCGGCGTGGGCCAGATCAAGCACATCATCGCCGTCGCCAGCGGCAAAGGCGGGGTCGGTAAGTCGACCTTCGCAGTCAACCTGGCCTGCGCCCTCGCCCGCTCCTTGTCCGAACAAGGCCGGCCCAACCGGGTCGGGTTGATGGACTGCGATATCTACGGGCCTTCGGTGCCGCTGATGATCGGCCTCAGCGCCCGCCCGGAGATGGAGGGCGACGTGCTGCTGCCGCTCGAGAACTTCGGGGTCAAGGTCATGTCCATGGGCCTGCTCATCGACGCCGACGCCCCCGTGGTCTGGCGCGGCCCGATGATCATGAAGACGATCTCGCAGTTCGCGACCAACGTCCGCTGGGGCGAACTGGACGTACTGCTCATCGACCTCCCCCCGGGCACCGGCGACGCCCAGCTTTCCATCGCCCAAGCGATGGCCCTCAGTGGCGCGGTCATCGTGACGACCCCCCAGACGGCAGCGGTCTCGGTGGCCCTTCGCGGCGCCGCGATGTTCGAAAAGGTCGGGGTCCCGATCCTGGGCGTGGCCGAAAACATGAGCCATTTCGAGGGACCCGACGGCCAGCGCCAGTACTTGTTCGGCCAAGGCGGCGGCCTCAAGGTCGCGACGGCCCTCCACACCGAGCTGCTCGGCGAGGTCCCGCTCGACCCCGCCGTCCGCCAAGGGGGCGACCATGGCATCCCCGTGGTCATCAGCCACCCCGACAGCAACGCCGCCCGGGTCTTCAAGTCCGTCGCCCTCACGGTCCTGCGGAAACTTGCCACGGCTTCGTGACCAAGACGTCACGACCGGCTTGCCAAGCGGGCCGGGAGGGTTTTTAATTTAGATAAGGATGAACTCAGAGCCGACGACCCCGCACGATGACGCCGACTTGGCGTCGCGGTCGTCGCTTTACGCGGAGTTCCTCGCGGAGCGCGAAGAGATCCTCCGCCATAAGTGGATTGAATCCGAAAAGGCCGGCAAAGACATCGGCTTCGAACGCGCGATGATCGATTGGAAGCGCCATCACCGGGCCCGCTGGCGCTCCCAGCGCCGCGTGGGGCAGACGGGCTGAGACCCCGCGGAAACCCCTGAAAAGCAGAAGGCCGATGCGCAAGCATCGGCCTTCTGACTTTACAGGAGGACCAAGGGTTAGCCCTTGATTTCCTTGTGCAGCGTGTGGCGGCGGAGGGAGGGGTTGTACTTCTTGAGTTCAACCTTCTCCTG
>RFQN01000208.1 GCA_009924965.1 Verrucomicrobiota bacterium | reverse complement strand
GTCGCGGCCTTCCATGGACCAGTGGTCCTGCATGTTCGCGATCGGGGCGCTCTCGCCGGTGAGGGCGAGGACGACGCCGGTGCGCACGGAGGGCTCGGCGGAAGTGACGAACGGGTAGACGTCGAAGCCGTTGCCGACGAGCTTGCCCTGGAGGCGCTCAGCGACGCGGGTGGCGACGCGACCGGCGATGCGACGGCCAAAGCCGAGCTGGAGGCCGATGGTGTAGTCCGCCAAGCCCGGCATGATGAAGAGCGAGCCCTTGATCGTGACGCCGTTCAACGTGAGCGTGGCGACTTTCGCGATGAGGCGACCGTCGACGAGCTGGTTGATGTTGCGGTTCAACGCATGCAGCTTCTCGGTGATGAACTGGGTCTCCGGCTCGACGTTGAGTTCCTTCGCCAGCTTGGGGCTGATGAGGATGACGTTCTGCCAAGAGGTCTTGGAGAGGGGGTCCGGGGCTTCTGCGAGCCAACCGTTGTTGGCATAGAGGCCGTCGCCGGCGTGCACGCTCGGGACGATGCGGACTTCGAGGGACTTGGACGAAAGTTCCGGCGCCTTGAAGGTGCCGGTGGGCAGAGCCAACAGCTGCTCGCTGAAGGTCGGGTACTGGGTGCCGGCGAGCACGCCTTCCGCCAACCAAGCGGCGAACGCGGCGTCGGACGCATCCTTGGAAAGGCTGTTGAAGGTCTCGCGGACGAGCGCGTAGGGCTCCTGGGTGAGGCCCGCGAAGGGCGCAAGGACGTCGAGCTCGGTGACCGTCGGGAAGAGCGGGTCGATCATCGGCTGGACCGGCACATAGGTGCCGTCGACGGTACGGCCGTCGGACCAGCTTTCGAGGTAGTGCGAAGCGGCGAGGAAGGTGCCCTTGGCGTCCTTCACGAGCGCGGAGGTCTCATCGTAGGCCGGGCCATGATAGCCGAGGCGCACGACTTGCTTGGCGGCCTTGACGGCCTTGGCGAAGTCGACGTCGGCCGGCGCGTCGTAAGCGGGGTTGCCGCCGAGGATGACGAGCGTGGCGGCAGGCTTCGCGACAAGGTCGGCGATCGTGCCGGCGGCCGGAGCGGCAGCCTTCACGTAGCGGACGGCGGCGCCGAGCGCGGCGTTGGCGACGGCGACGGCGCGGTGCGCGTCGGCCGAGAGATGGTCACCCGCGACGATGAGGGCCTTGCCCTTGGCGGCGACGAGGTCGGCGATGGATTCCTTGATCCACGCATCGGTGCTGAGACCCGAAACCTTGGCACGGAGCGCGGCAGCGTCGCTGCCCTTCCCCGTCTGCGCGAGGACTTCAGCGGCGAAGAGGATCGCGAGCCCCGAGATGTGCGAGCTGGCGGCGCGGAGGCGGTGATCAGCAGCGGCACCAGTCAGCGAGAAGGTCGATTCGACGACGTACAGGCGGGCCATCGCGTCGGCTTCGGCGGCCGTATCGGCACGGCGAGCAGCGGCGTAGGCGCGGGTGGCTTCGACGACGCCATCGCCCGAACCGAGGAAATCGGCGTCGAGGCTGAGGATGCGGCGGGCCTTGGCGAAATCAGGCAACGCGCGGAAGCCGAGGACGGCGTCGGCGCGGTTCTGCGCGACCGGCGTGTACTCGACGAAGCGGGCCTGCGGGAGCGCGGCCTGGACGGCGGCGACGACGCGGGCGCGGGTCGGAGAGGTCGACGGACGGGCGAGGAAAGCGAGGCCGGCGCCAGCGTTGGCCTTGGCTTCGGCGGAGAGCTTGCGGAGCAGGTCGCGGACAGCCGCGACGGAGAGGACGGCGCCGGACGCTTCCTGCGAAGCCTGCGCGCGCTCGGGGTCGTAGAGGTCGAGGACGCTCGCTTGGGCGAACTTGGACGAAGCCGTGCCGTTGGCGGCGTGGCTCGGGTTGCCTTCGACCTTCGTCGGGCGATGCTGGTGCGTCTCGACGATCAGCGCCTGGTTGGCGTACTCGCCGGGGAAAGAAGAAGCGTAGTAAGTCGCGACGCCGGGGATGGTGTTCTCGGGCTGCTTGCTGTAGGGCAACGTGTGGTTGCGCGGCTCGCGGCAACCGGCGAGGCCGAGGCCAGCGAGGCCGAAGGACGCGCCCATGAGCAGGAGGAACTCGCGGCGCTCGACCGTGGAGATGGCGGCGGCGCCATCGACGAACTCACGCTCGGCGCGGGTGCGGAACTCGGGCGTCTTGTTGCGCTCGTCGAGGCTGCGCCAGTACGAAGGACCGGTCGGCTCGCCCGGCTGGGGCGCGGGGTGGTTGAAGACTTGCTTGCTCATCGAAGAAAAAGGTGGGGATTAGCGGTGGCAGCCCGAGCAGCTCTGGGGAGGATTGACCTTCCAGTCGTGCACGAACTTCGTGCCCTGGGCGGCCTGCGCGGCGGGAGATTCGGCCTTCCAGGCGAGGTCCGTGACCTTGTCGACCGGACGGATGACCTGCTCGGGATTGCGGTGGCAATCGATGCAGAAGGACATGTTCAGCGACTTCTGCTGGCCAACGACGACCTGCTGGTCGATGCGGCCGTGGCACTCGACGCAGCTGACGCCGCGGTTCACGTGCACGGCGTGGTTGAAGTACACGTAGTCGGGCACCTTGTGCACCTTGACCCAGCGGACGGCTTCGCCGGTCTCGACGCTGCGACGGATGAGGGCCAGCGCGGGGCTGTCGGTCTTCACCTGGCTATGGCAGTTCCAGCAGGTGCTGCTGGTCGGGACGTTCGAGTGGCCGGACTTCTCGACGAAGTTGTGGCAGTAGCGGCAATCGAGGCCGAGGGCGGAATCAGGACCGGCGTGGAAGGTGTGGTCGAAGGCGACCGGCTGATCGGGCGTGTATCCGACGTTCAGATACTTGTTCGTGGCGTACTCGTTGATGCCGGCGACGACGACGGCGACGGTGACCAGGAGGCAGATCAGCACCTGGAGGGGGACGCTGTTGACCGATCGTCGGAAGAAGTTGCCGCGGGGTGCGGCGCCGTTCAGGAAGTTAATGAGCTTACGCATCGGTATTACGGACGGAGAAGTGGTGCTTTTGCCCAAAGAGGCACGAAAGCCGCCCCCCCTTCGCAACCCAAATTTTAAGGGTTTTGCCCGAGTTTAGGGGGCTCGCTGGGCATATCCTGTCAATAAACCTGTAAATAGGGTGTTTTTAAGCACCTTAAACCTTTGATTTACAGTTACTTAAGTTAAAACGCTCAAATACCACCCTGCCAAAAGCGTAAAAGAGCCCCAAAGGACAGGTTCCAAACTATTAGGCCGACAGAGGGATCGGCCTTGTGGGGCTAATCACCTCTGTCGGCCTAGGGGCCGAGGGGC
>RFQN01000207.1 GCA_009924965.1 Verrucomicrobiota bacterium | reverse complement strand
TGCACCGTCTTTGCCAGCCTTGCCTGCTTCAGCAACAGCAGCCTTCACATCGAGCAGCACTTTGGCGGGGTCCGTCTTGGCTTGGGCGAAGGCTGCGAGTTCACGGCGCGCGCGGGCGTCCTGCTTCAGCAGGTAAGGGATCGTCGTCTTGATCTAGGGCGGGAAGGGCGAATCGTTGTTCACGCCTTTGAGGTCGGGCTCGGGCGTGTAGGAGTAGTCGGCGTAGACGCCCCATTGCTTCACGTCGGCGAAGAACGCCTGCAAGGAGTAGAAGTCGGCCGACTTGATCGGGTCGAACTTATGGTCATGGCATTCGGCGCAACCGAAGGTCGAGCCCAGCCAGGCGGCCGAGACGGAGCGGACGCGTTCGGCGCCGTACTTCGCCAGGTATTCCTTGGGCTGGGCGCCGCCTTCGCGGGTCATCATGTTCAGACGGTTGTAGCCGGAAGCGACCTTCTGCTCCTCCGTGGCGTTCGGCAACAGGTCGCCGGCCAGCTGCTCGCGGGTGAACGCGTCGAAGGGCTTGTTCGCGTTGAACGCGTTGATGACGTAGTCGCGGTAAGGGAAGATGCGTTGGTTTTGGTCGCCGTGGAAACCGACGGTGTCCGCGAAGCGGGCGATATCCAGCCACCACACAGCCATGCGCTCGCCGTAGTGCGGCGAAGCGAGCAGGCGGTCGACCTGCTTCTCGTAGGCGTTCGGCGAGGCGTCCGCGAGGAAGGCCGCGAGTTCTTCCGGGGTCGGCGGCAGGCCGGTCAGGTCGAGCGAGAGGCGGCGGAGGAGTTTTTCCTTGGGTGCTTCCGGCGAGGGGGCGATCTTCTTGGCGGCGAGTTTCTCGCCGATGAACGCGTCGATCGCGTTGCGCCCGCCGGCGGGCATCGCGGGCACGGTGACCGGACTTAACGGGGTGTAGGCCCAATGGGCTTCGTAGGCCGCGCCTTCTTGGATCCACCGACGGAAGAGTTGCTTCTGCGCGTCCGTCAGGGTCTTGTGCGACTCCTTCGCGGGCATCACGTCGTCCTCGTCCTTCGAGTAGAGGCGCTTGATGACTTCCGATTCGTCGGGCTTGCCCGGGACGATGGCGACAGCGCCGCTCTTGCCCGCCTTGAGCGCGAACTCCCGAAGGTCGAGGCGCAGGTCGCCCTTGCGGGCTTTCGCGTCGAAGCCGTGGCAGTGGAAGCAGGTGTCCGACATGATCGGACGGATGTCGCGGTTGAAGCGAACGGGGTCAGTGGCCGCTTCGGCGGCACCGAGGGCGGTCAGGCTGGCGAAAGCGACGAGGCAAAGGGGACGCAAGCGGGGCGGCATGGCTTATGGGTAATATGACAACCCTGAGGAGGGGTTGTTTCAATGCCAATGGGTGATTCCTAGGTGGCTGGGTGTCGTAAATCTACTAAAGCTTGGGCGAGCTCAGGGCCGTGGCGTCCAGTTGACCGCGTCGATGACGACGTAGCCGTTGGCGCCTTCGTTCGTGACGACGACCTGAGCGGTGTCGGTGAACTCGAAGGTGCCCAGCGAGCGAAGGTTGCCGGCGGCGGGGAGAGCGAGGTTGACGCGGATGGTCTCCTGGCCGTGCGCGTGCGACAGGCGGACCTGGGCGTTGGTGGCACGGTTGGCGTTGGGGACGACCGCGAGGAAGACCTCATACTTGCCGGGCTTGGGCAAGGCGGTGGCGAAGGTCGCCGTGGCCGGGCCGTGCTCGCCTTTGCCGTCGTGGCGGTAGCCGGAGCCGATGAAGCTGGCCGAGGCGACGCTCTCCGTCCAGGTGCCGGTGACCTTGGCGTCGGCGTCGTCGACGGTGACGCCGGGGAGTTCCTTGCCGTCGCGCTTCGTCGACTTGGGGCCGGCGGCGCGGTCGAGGATCTGCCCGTCGGCGAGCAGCTTGGCGCTGAGGTCGGCGTAGGGCACGTCTTGGACCGCGACTTGCTGGTCCAGGGCCATGGCGGCGGCGGTGGCCGCGGACTGGCCGAGGATCATGAACACGGGTTCCATGCGGATCGAGCCGTAGGCGATGTGCGTGCAGCTCACGCAGACGGGTACGAGCAGGTTGGCGCATTCAGCCTTCTTCGGGACGAGCGCTCCGTATTCGATGGGGTAGGGGCGGCCAGGGTTCACCTGCACGTCGCCCTCGTTACGCACGTAGGCCTTGCCGTCAGCGTCCTTCACCACGATGCGCTGCACGTTGTGGGAATCCATGTTGTACGAACCCATGCCCACGGAGCGCGGGGTCGGGATCTTGCGCTTGAGGTGGTTCTCGTTGACGACGACATCGGCGGTCATCCGGCGGGCCTCGCGGACGTAGATCTGGTGCGGCCAATGGCCGTTGTCGGTGAATTCATCCTTGGCCAAGCCCCACTGCGCGAAGCCTTCGCGGATCTTCGCGGGCACCGTAGGGTCGTTGGCGAGGAAGTAGAGGTAGCCCTGTTGGTACTGGCGATGTTCCGCGATGATCTCGCGGCGACGCTCGTAGGAGGCGTCCGGGTAGTCCCAATTCATCCCGATGTTGTCGGTGCTGAACGGGCCATGGTTATTGGTGTCGGTCTTGGCGTTGGGGATCAGGTCGAACTTGCCGAAGACGTGCGTCGAGCCTTGGGCCAAGGCGCGGGCCAGCAGGGCGTACTGCTTCGGGTCGTAGCCCGGCGGCTGGGGAAAGGGAACCCTGTTGGCCTCGACCTTGGTCAGGCACATGCGGAAGTTGTAGGCCTGGATCTTCTTGTCGCCGTCGCCGTCCTTGCCGCCCACGGGGATGTCCTGGATGCGTGGGAGGAGGCCCGATTTCGGGTCGCCTTCGATGACGTAGGGGTCGATCTTGCCCGCGAACTGGTGGGATTTGGCATGGCCGAGCTGGATGCCGTTGAGGGTCTCGTCGAAAGCGGCGTTGGCTTCGCGGCCAACGGTGTAGCTCACGCCGGCGGCGGCCATGAGGTCGCCTTCATAGGTGGCGTCGATGAACATGCGGCCCGCGAAGCGGCGCCGGCTCAAGGTCGTGAGGGCCACGATGCGGCCGTCCTTCTTCTCGACGCCATGGGCGCGGTCGAGCCATTCGTCGCGTTCGACGATGAGCTGGAATTCCTTTACGTAGTCCTCGAAGACCTTCTCGGCGACCGAGGGCTCGAAGATCCACATCGTGCGTTCGCTGGCGTCCATCGCCACGGTGCCTTGGCCTTTGTTGCCGAACTTCTCCTTGGCTTCGTGCCGCCAGGCGCCGGGCTGCTGGTAGGCCTGCCAGACGCGGTGGTAGAAGTCGCGCGAGAGCCCGCCGATGACGGACTTATCGCCGGAGTCGGTGAAGCCTAGGCC
>RFQN01000206.1 GCA_009924965.1 Verrucomicrobiota bacterium | reverse complement strand
CGCGGCCTTTGACTTTGATGCGGCGAGGGGTGGTCATGTGAAGAGGGCGGGCTTGGCTTCGCGCAGGCGGAACAGCGCGAGCAAGGCGAGGCTGTGAGTGTGCGGGGAAGCGAGGGCGTTCTGCAAGGCTACGCGCGGGGCGACGCTGAGGACCTGCAGTTCCTCGTGTTCATCGGGGCTTTTCGCTCCCGTGGGGCGCACGCCTTCCAGCAGCACGAAATGGCAGCGGTTGCGCTGGATCGCGGGGTTCGGCGCGCAGCTCCCGAGCAGCGTGGCGCGCCCGCCGGCGAAGCCGGTCTCTTCCTCGGTCTCGCGCACGGCGGTCAGCACCGGGTCTTCGCCCGGATCCATGACGCCGCCGGGAGTTTCCGTCGAGAGGTCCTGCAGGCCGAAGCGGTATTGCCGCACCATCACCAACCGACCGTCGTCGGTCAGCGGCAACGCGAGCACCCAGTCGTGGGCGTGGATGACAAAAAAATCACCCTCTCGTTTATCGAGAGGGTGATGAGAGTGTTCCTTGTAAACCCGAAAGACCTTACAGTCGGCATGCAGCGCTTCGTGCTGGACGGACCAGCGGGCGGGCGCGGACATGGGCGCGACTTACTTGGTCTTCAGAACCTGACCGATCTGCATCTTGTTGGGATTCACGCCAGGATTGAGATCCTGGAGAGCCTTCAAGGAGAGACCGACCTTCTTAGCGATGCCACCGAGGGTGTCGCCCTTCTGCACGACATAGGTGCCAGGGCCAGGGGCGGGCTTGTCGCCGGTCTTGCCGGGGCCCGGGGCGGGGGCCGCAGCCTTGGACTTGATGATGGCTTGGATGGCAGCGATGGCGTCTTCGTACTTCTTGTTGTTCGCGTCGGTGGTGGTCTTGATGTTCGAGAGTTCGGCGTTGATCGCGGCGAGGTCGGCGGCGTTGGCCTTCTGGGCGAGCGCAGCGCTCACTTCGTTGGCGGAATCGGTCGCCTTGGTCGCCGCGACGGTGGCGGCTTCGGCGGAGCTCTTCGCCTTCAGGGCGAGGACGAGGCCAGCGGCGCCCAAGGCGAAGCCGACAATGCCCACGATGAGCGGGAGCTTGGATTCAGAGGAGGAGGAGGAGATGCTGTCGTTTTCCATATTGGAGAGGATGATTCGGGTTGGAACGGTTTGAGATTAGCGGATTGACAGGAACGGCAATACAAAATCAGCATGCCAGACGGGTTTTCGGGCAGTATCTCAATTGGTAGAGTCCCTGCTTTGGGAGCAGGGTGTTGCAGGTTCAAGTCCTGTCTGCCCGACCACCCGGTACCTTTTTACGCTCCTTTGACAGTCAGGAGTAGCGCAGCGTCGCCCCGTCCTTGAGGATGGTGACGTGGTTGGCCCCGTCCGGCTGGGTCGAGGCTTCGGTCCGGCCGATGACCCGGGCTTCGAGTTGGAGGCCGGTGGCGACCGCTAGGACGGCGGGGACGTCCGCAGGGTCCACGTAGACCTCCAGGCGGTGCCCCATATTGTAAACCTTGTGCATTTCCTCGGGTTCCGTGCCACTGGCCCGGGCGATGGCCGCGAAAATCGGGGGGGCCGGGAAGAGGTTATCTTTGATAAAATGGACCCGGGTGCCGAAGCGCTTGCACTTCGTCTGGCCACCGCCGGAGCAGTGGATCAGGCCCCGGACGCGGTCGCGGCCCAAGGCCTGCAGGAGCCGGAGGGCGAAGGGGGCGTAGGTCCGGGTGGGCGAGAGGAGGGCTTGGCCCACGGTCAAGGTCGAGCCAGGGAGAGGGTCCGAGAGGCGGTAGGGGCCACAATAGGCCAAGTCCGCCGGCATCGCCCGGTCATAGGTCTCGGGGTACTTCTGGGCGTAATGGTTGGCTAAGAGCTCGTGGCGGGCGCTGGTCAACCCATTGGAGCCGATCCCGCTGTTCTCGCCCGCTTCATAAGCGCAGCGGCCGCCGGAGGCCAAGCCGACGATGGCCAAGCCGGGCGTGATGCGCGAGGCGTCGATGACGTCTCCGCGACGGAGGATGGCGGTCGCGGTGGAGTCGACGGTCAAGGTAGGCGTGAGGTCGCCGACGTCCGCGGTCTCGCCGCCGCCGGAGCGGATGCCGAAGCCTTGCGCGCGAAGCATCGCGAGGACGTCTTCGGTGCCTTCGATGAGTTGCGCAAGGATCGCCCCAGGGATCGCCTTCGCGTTGCGGTTGATGGTCGAGGAGAGGATGACGCCTTCGGTGACGCCGACGCAGAGGAGGTCGTCGATGTTCATCACGATGCTGTCCTGCGCGATGCCGCGGAAGACGGTGGCGTCGCCGGTTTCCTTCCACCAGAGGTAAGCGAGCAAGGCCTTCGTGCCGCTGCCATCGGAATGCGTGACGACGCAACGCTGCGCGTCCCCGGTCAGGTGGTCCTCGGTGATCTTGCAGAACGCGCCCGGGAAGAGGCCGCGGTCCAGCTTGTCCACGGCGGCGTGCACTTCGTTCTTCGAGGCGGAGACGCCGCGGGCGGCGTAACGTCCGGAGTCGGGGGAGGGCTTGCTATCGTTCGCCATGTCTTTCATCCTGCTTACCTCCAGCACATCGACTGGGTCAACGCACTTCTCCCATGACGACGCCTTTGCTTCCGCCCCGCCGCTGGTCGATCCTGTCGCCGTTGCCGCTCTGGGCGCGGATCTTCCTGTGGACGGTGTTCTTCGGCGCGCTCTTCGGTTATTTCCAGCTCCGGACGTTGGGTCATTTCCATACGGCCTGGCTCAAGGCCCACCGCGCCCATGACGTCGCCGCTTTGGAATCCATGGTCTGCTGGGACGGCGTGGCCGACGCCGAACGGCAACGGATGCGCCTGCTGCTCGCGCAGGAGCTGGAGCACCCGGTCCGCTCCGCGGACATCCAACTCACCTTCGACGCCGCCGCCCAGCCGGGCTGGCACCCGAACCGCTTTGTCGTCGCGCGCTTGGTCGTGGTCTATGACACGCCCGAACGCCTGACGGTGGCGTTCCCCCTCGGTCTCGCGGGCCTCGCCAGCCATCAGGTGGCGATGCTGGTCCCCGAAAAGTGACGGATTCTTGACAGACCGCGTCAGGCGTTCACTTTCAGCACTCCTTCCCATGGCTGACAAAAACGACAAGCGTCCCGAAAGCGTCCCCGGCAAGTTCTACGTGGACTCGCAGTGCATCGATTGCGACCTGTGCCGCGAAACGGCTCCGGCGTTCTTCACCCGCCAAGACGACGGCGGCTACTCCTACGTGTTCAAGCAGCCCGAAGCCCAGGAAGACATCGACAAGTGCATGGAAGCCCTCGAGGGCTGCCCGGTCGACGCCATCGGCAAGGACGGCGA
>RFQN01000205.1 GCA_009924965.1 Verrucomicrobiota bacterium | reverse complement strand
AAGAGTTCGGCGCCGTCGGCGAAGAAAGCTTCATCCCGGTATCCGACATCGATGCCACCGGCATATTCGTGGTCGAGGACTTCCACGCCGGCCCGGTGACCTACGAGCTTGGCGCACGTCTCAACCGCGACGAGTATGCACCGCGCAACAGCAGCGCGCCCGGGCGGTCCTTCACTACGGGGAACCTGTCGGGCTCGGCGCTGTGGCAGATCGACGAGCCGCTGACCGCAGGAATTTCAGTGTCGCATTCGGAACGGGCACCGTCGGTGGAACGAATGACGACGCGGGTCTGGGCGGAGGTGCCATCCTGGCCGGCAAGGACACGCACCTTGTAGTCAGCGAGTTGGACCTTCTTCAGTTTCGGGAAGGCCTTCACGAGAGCTTCACGGAGCGCTTGGTCCAAGGCATGGACCGGGCCTTCGCCTTCGGCGACGGTCAGCGTTTCCTTGCCGTCGATGCGCACGCGCACCGTGGCTTCGCACGAGGCGTCCTTCAGGCCGCCTTGCACAGAGATGTGGTACTTCACGACCTCGAAGGGCACGACGGATGACTTGCCCATATGGCTACGGAGCAACAAGGCGAGCGAGGCATCCGCGTCCTCAAAACTCCAACCCTTGTGCTCGAGCTTCTTGAGTTCATCGAGGGCGACGCGGGTCGACGGGGCGTCCTTGTCGAGCTCGATGCCGAGCTCGGCGGCCTTGAGGAGCAGGTTGCTGCGGCCCGATTGGTCGCTGACGAGGACGTCGCGCGCATTGCCGACGGCCGAGGGATCCACGTGCTCGTAGGCGGCGGAGAACTTGCGGATGGCGTCGACGTGCGTGCCCCCCTTGTGCGCGAACGCGGCGGCGCCGACCCACGGACGGCGCGGATCGGGAGCCTGGTTGGTGACGCCGTCGATGAAGCGGGAGAGCGCGGTGAGGCGCTTGAGCGAAGCCGCCGGGACGCAGCTCCAGCCGCGCTTGATCTGGCCGACGGGGATGACGGCGGTGAGGTCGCAGTTGCCGGTACGCTCGCCGATGCCGTTCATGGTGCCCTGCACGTGGATGGCGCCCGCGTCCAACGAGGCCAAGGCGTTGGCGAGGGCCAGGCCGGAGTCGTCATGGGTGTGGATGCCGATGGCGGCCTTGACGGCGGCCCGGGCATGGCGGGTGGCTTCGGCGACCTCATCCGGCAAAGAACCGCCGTTGGTGTCGCAGAGCACGATGCGCGAAGCGCCGGCTTCGGCGGCGGCGCGGAAACAGGCGGCCGCATAGGCAGGGTCTTCCTTCCAGCCGTCGATGGCATGCTCGCAATCGTAGACGACCTCGCGGCCATGGGACTTCAGGAAGGCGACAGTATCGGCGATCATCGCCAAGTTCTCTTCCGGCGTGCAGCGCAGGACCTCGCGGACGTGCAGGGCCGAGGTCTTGCCGTAGATGGTGACGACCGGGGTCTCGACCTCCAAGAGGCCCTTGACCTGGGCGTCCTCGGAAGCGCGGATGCCCTTCTTGCGGGTGGACCCGAAGGCAGCCAGCTTGGCGTGCTTGAACTTCAGCTTACGGGCTTCGTGGAAGAACTCGATGTCGCGCGGGTTGGAGCCCGGCCAGCCGCCCTCGATGTAGGTCACCCCGAAGCGCTCGAGCTCCTGGGCGACGCGCAGCTTGTCGGCGACCGAGAAATGAATCCCCAGCCCCTGCGAGCCGTCGCGGAGGGTGGTGTCGTAGATTTCGATTTTTCGTGCCATGGTGAGGGTGGTGGGAAGGTGGATAAGGGAAGTCGCCGTTCCGGGCGCCGCGGAACGGGAAGTCGCCGATGGCGAGCCGTTCAGCGGGCTTAGAGCCCGATGATGATAATCGCCGGAATGAGGGCACGACCGCCCGCAAGGGGAAGGGTCAGAGACTGTGCCGGGGATTCCATGGGAAGAAGGGATAGTCCAAGGAAAACCCCCTGCTGAGTCAAAGGGAAAGGCGGCACCCCGCAGACTCGGCTCGCCAAAACCCCGCTTTTTGGAAGAAAATCCCGTCATGCGGATCCTCGCCACCCTCCTCGCCCTCCTCTGCGGCACGGCTTGCGCCCAGGCGCAGTGGAACATCTTCGCGGAAAAACTCCCTGCCCCGGGGGCTTGGGCGACGTATGAGATCAAGAAAATCTCCCCTGAACCCGTGGGCGAACCGTCGACCATCAAGCTCTCGGTCCGCGACGGCGGCCTGATCAAGGACAAGCCGCACGTCTGGTTGAGCGTCGAGCCCGTGGCCTGGCTCGGCTCCAGCCACAAGGCGCCGTTGCGCTTCCTCGTCCCCAAGGACCTTTCCCGGGAAGGCGCCAACAAGCTGCTCGAGTCGTCCGTGGAGATCCTCTTCTCCGAACCCGTCAAAGGGCCTTGGCACATGTTGCCCGAGGACGTCGCGTCCATCGCGGAGAAGGCCGGCTACAAGACGACCAATACGCTCGTGCCCGAGACGACCACGGCCGAGCCGCTCGCCCTCGGCGCCAAGGCCTACCAGTGCAGCCGGCTCAAGATGGAATCCTACACCATCATCGATCCGCCCTTCGTGAAGAAGCAGACGATCATCCTCCGCGGCACGGTCTGGCGCGATGAGTCGACGCCCTTCGGCGTGGTGCAGGCCAAGTGGACCGAGAAGACCATCAAGGGCGACAAGATCCGCGAAGAGGAGAAGGCCATCACGCTCGTCGAGTTCGGCAAGGACGAGACCCCGCCGCCGGCCTTAGACCATGGTGAGCGGTTCTCGATGATGCGCCTGCTCTTCAACCGCTGAAAAGGTCCGGCCCGCCTGAGAATCTCAAGCGGGCCGGTGGAAGTGGTGGCCGGAGTCGGAATCGAACCAACGACACGACGCTCTTCAGGCGTCTGCTCTACCAACTGAGCTATCCGGCCAAATTGACTAGGGGTTGAAGGTGACCAAAGACCCCCTCCCCTGTCAATCCGACAAGGAAGGGGCCAAAAACGGGCTTAGAAAGCGAATTTCCAAGCCGAAAGGCGGCGTTCCACCTCGGCGATGACCTCGGCTTCACCGGCTTCGCCCTTGTCCGAGACGAAGGTGACGGAGAAACGGACGAAGGAACCGCAGTCGTCCCACGGCACGGTCGAGATGAGGTGCTCGGTGATCATCCACTGCGAGAAGGCTTCGCCGGAATCGAACTGCACCGTGCCGGACGGGCCGGTGGCCGACTTCGGGGCAGGCATGTAGAGGAAGAAGCCGGCGCCGGGCTTGCGCACCTGGAAGCCGAGCTTGGCGAGGACGCCGACAAGCTTGTCCATGCGGCGCGAGTACTTGGCGGCGATGGCCTTCGGGATCGAAGCGTCATCGAGACCGGCGACGCCCGCCTTC
>RFQN01000204.1 GCA_009924965.1 Verrucomicrobiota bacterium | reverse complement strand
CGATGCGCACGACCGACGTCAAAGCGAACCGCCTATTCATCGTGTTGGCGGGATTTTTCCTGACCAACGCGCTGATCGCCGAGTTCGTCGGCGTCAAAATATTCTCTCTTGAGGCGACATTAGGGGTCGCGCCCTACGAATGGTCGTTACTCGGCGTTTCGGGAAACCTCAACTTCACCGCTGGCGTGTTGTTGTGGCCGTTCGTGTTCGTGATGACGGACACCATCAACGAATACTTCGGCCGGCGCGGCGTATCGGAGTCTTCGCCCAAACGGCGGCGGCGCGCCTCCAAGTAGTCGCCGTAGTTGCCTTCATGCCAGACGAGCTTGCCGTCGTCTTCAAAGGCCAGGATGTGCGTCGCCACGCGGTCGAGGAACCAGCGGTCGTGGGAAATGACCACGGCGCAGCCAGCGAACGATTCGAGCGCGTCTTCCAACGCGCGGATGGTGTTCACGTCCAAGTCGTTCGTCGGCTCGTCGAGCAGGAGCACGTTGGCGCCGGCTTTAATTAGGCGGGCGAGGTGGATGCGGTTGCGTTCGCCGCCGGACATCAGGCCGACCTTGCGCTGCTGCACGTCGCCGGTGAAGCCGAAGCGGGCCGCATACGCGCGGGCGGGGACGATGACCTTGCCGAGGTGCACCATGTCCTGCCCATCGGAGATGGCTTCCCAAAGCGCCTTGTCGGCCGGCAACGAATCACGCGACTGGTCGACGTGGGCGATCTTCACCGTCTCGCCTAGGGTCAGGGTGCCCTTATCGGGCTTTTCCTGACCGGTGATCATGCGGAACAACGTCGTCTTGCCGGCGCCGTTCGGGCCGATGATGCCGACGATGCCACCGGCCGGCAGGGAGAAGTCGACGTCCTCCATCAGGACGCGGTCGCCGTAGGCCTTCATCAGGCCGCGGGCTTCGATGACGGCGCCGCCGAGGCGCGGACCCGGCGGAATCCAGATCTCGGCCTTGCTCTCGGTCTGCGCCTGGTCCTGCGACAGCATCTGCTCGTAGGCGCGGAGGCGGGCCTTGTTCTTGGCCACGCGGGCCTTGGGCGAGGACCCGGCCCACTCGCGTTCACGCTCCATCGAGCGGGAGCGCGCGATGGATTGCTTTTCCTCGGCCTCGATGCGCTTCTGCTTCTGTTCGAGCCAAGAAGAGTAATTGCCTTTCCACGGCACCCCGCGACCGCGGTCGAGCTCGAGAATCCAGCCCGCGACATTATCGAGGAAGTAGCGGTCGTGCGTGATCGCGATGACCGTGCCCTTGTAGTTCTGCAGGTGGCGCTCCAACCAAGCGACCGTATCGGCGTCGAGGTGGTTGGTCGGCTCGTCGAGCAGGAGGATGTCTGGCTCCATCAGGAGCAGGCGGCACAAGGCCACGCGGCGCTTCTCGCCGCCGGACAAGGTCGAGACCACCGCATCGGGGGCCGGGCAGCGCAGGGCGTCGAGCGCCATCTCGATGCGGGCGTCGAGGTCCCAGCCGCCACGGGCGTCGAGGATGGACTGGATCTCCCCTTGGCGGGCGAGGATCTTCTCCTGCTCCTTGGGGTCGTCGGTCTCCGACACCTTCACGAAGGTGTCGTCGTATTCTTCCAGCAACGCCTTCATCTCGGACACCGCCTCCTTCACGCACTCGGAGACCGTCTTCGCCTCATCGAGGCGCGGCTCCTGGGCGAGGTAGCCCAAGGTATAGCCAGGCACCGCACTGATCTCGCCGTCGAACTCCTTGTCCTCGCCGGCCATGATCTTGAGCAAAGTCGACTTGCCGGAGCCATTGAGGCCGAGGACGCCGATCTTGGCCCCGAAGAAATAGGACAGGGAGATGTCGCGGAAGACCGGCTTCTTCTCGAAGTGCTTGGTCACCCCCGTCATGGTAAAAATCACCTTTTCGTCGGCCATGGAGGTGGAGGTTTGCCGAAGAACCCCCGGGGGCAAGCGGAACCCACCCCCACGGCCCAGGCTAGGCGTCCCGCCTTGACAGGCCCTACCGGAAGGGGCATACCTCTAGGCCTAGTCACCTTTCCATAAGGTGGGTCCAGACGGACCCGCCTTTTTTGTCGCCCATTTTCTCACCACACCACCCGCATACCCATGAGCGTAGACATCAAGCCCTACCTGCAATACCTCGAAAAGGAAAAGAATATCCCCAAGGATGAAGCCTGCGCGCTCATCGCCGAAGCCATCAAGTCTTCCGTCGAGAAATCCGTCCTCGCCGGCCAGAACATCGAGGTCATCGCCGACCCCGCCACCGGCAAGCTCGACGCCTTCGCCGTCTACATCGTCAGCGACTCCCCGTCCGACCCCTTGAAGGAAATCAACCCCGTTGCCGCGACCGCCCTCAAGGCCGACGCCAAGATCGGCGAAGAAGTCCGCCGCGCCATCGCTGTCTCGGACCTCGGCCGCATCGCGGCCATGAGCACCAAGCAGCTCCTCAACCAGCGTTTCCGCAAGATCGAGAAGGACCAGGTCTTCAAGGAGTATAAGGACAAGATCGGCGACATCGTCACCGGCACCGTCCGCCGCCTGGACCGCGGCAACGTCGTGGTCGAGCTCGGCTCCGCCGAAGCCGTCCTGACCCGCGCCGAAAGCTGCCAGGGCGAGATCTTCCGCACCGGCGACCGCATCCGCTGCCTCCTGCTCGAGATCCGCGAAGACACCCAGCGTGGCCGCGAGTTCGTGCTGTCCCGCGCCCACCCGAACTTCGTCCGCCGCCTCCTCGAGCTCGAAGTCGCCGAAATCGCCGACAAGACCGTGAAGATCGCCGCCATGGCGCGCGACCCGGGCTACCGCACCAAGATCGCCGTCGACTCCTCCGACCCCAAGGTCGACCCCGTCGGCGCCTGCGTCGGCGCCCGTGGCGCCCGCGTGCGCAACATCGTCAAGGAGCTCAACGGCGAGAAGATCGACATCATCCGCTGGCGCCCCGAGCCCCTGCAGTTGCTGGAGGAAGCCATCCGCCCGGCCAAGCCCCGCAACGTGCACGTCGACGAGCGCAACCGCCTCATCCACTTCGAAGTGGACGAGGACGACATGCGCATCGCCATCGGTTCCAAGGGCCGCAACGCGCGCCTCACCTCCAAGCTCATGGGCTGGCGCCTCGACATCACGAAGTCGACGCGCGCGCCGGAAAGCGTGGACGCCCAGCTCGGCGAGAAGGCCCTGCGCCTCGCCGCCCAGCTGCAGCTTTCGCCTGACCTCATCGCGAAGTTCGTGGGCATCGGCATCGCCGAGCTCGCTGCCTTCAGCGACGTGACCGCGGACGACTTGGCCGGCACTTCGATCACCGAAGACGAATTCAACACCGTCCTCGCTGCCGTCGCCAAGGCCAAGAACGCCGGCC
>RFQN01000203.1 GCA_009924965.1 Verrucomicrobiota bacterium | reverse complement strand
CCGCGCATGTCGTAGGCGCCACCGAGGTAGAACCGCTCGTAGAACGGGAGGTTGCCGCCGGAACCGGCGATGGTGCCGACGCGGCCGATCAGGCCGAGGGTCTGCTCCGCGGTGGGCGACAGCAGGAACCATTTACCGGTGCGCAGCTCGGTCTTGAAGTAATCCAGGTTACCGCCGAGGCCGTTGCCGGCGATCTCCTCGGAAAGCGAGAGACGCGAACCTTTGGTCGGGAAGTTGTATTCGTCGCGCGTGTCCTGCACCAAGGAGAGCGTGACCGACGAGATCGTCTTGGGATCGGCGGCGGGCGTAGACGCCGACGCCTTCATTGACCACGTTGTAGTTGGCCGAGAAATAACCGGTGTAGCGGCGCTCGATCTTGTAGCCGACCGCCAGGTCGCGCTCCCAGAGCGCGGGCTCCTCGAAGGAGTGCTCGAACGAGTTGGATACGCTGCCTGCCTGCACACGAACGCGGAACTTCTGGCCACCGCCGCGATACCAACCTTCGGGGTTGGTGTAGTCGAAGTTGCCTTCGGAATACTCGACGAAGCCGACGAGCTGTTCGACCGTGCTATAGCCGGCGCCGAAGCTAACCGAGCCCGTGCTGCCTTCCTTGACGATGACGCGAAGGTCGCTCTGGTTCGGGACCGGCGAGGGCACCGGCACGACGCGGACTTCCTCGAAGAATTGCGTGTTGCGCAAGCGGGCCTCGGAAACCCGGGCCCGGGCCAAGTCGAAGACTTCGCCGGGGCTCAAGGCCAGTTCGCGGGCGATGACGGTGGCGCGGGTCTTAGTGTTCCCTTGAATATCCAAGGAACGGACGGTGAAGCGCTCGCCTTCCTGGATCTTGAACGCGACGTCGATCACGCCGGTCTGCAGGTTCGGCGTGCGGACGGCTTCCACTTGCGCGTTCAGGTACCCCATCTGGCCGTAGTATTCCTTCAGCTTCTCGGTGGCGGCGTCCAAGGCCGGCGTGGCGAAGGCTTCGCCCGCGATGAAGCGATCGACTTCGGGGCGGTAGGCTCCACGGCGCAAGGACGGCTCCGAGACCACCTTCTGGAGAGATTCCGCGGAGAAGACCGGGTTGCTCGCGCCCAGCTTGTTGCCCGTGATGCTCAAGGCGCCGATCGTGTAACGTCGCCCTTCCTTCACCTTGAAGACGACATCGAGCTTACCGGAGCCATCCTGAAGGTCCTTGATGATGCAAGCCTTGGCCGGGTCCTGCTCGATGACCTCGACGTCGAGGTAGCCCTTGAGTCGGTAGAAATCGCGGATGCGGTTGCAGTCGCGACGATACTCTTCGGGGTCGAGGCGAGGGCTGAACAACGCCCCCAAGAAAAGGTAGGACCAGAAGCCGCGTTCCTCGGTCTTCAGCTCGGCGCCGGCGATGATCTCCTTCTCGGTGAGGGCGCTGGCGCCTTCGATGCGGATGACGTCGATCTTGAGGCTTGGGCTTTCGCTGGCGGAGAGGACGACCTGCACCCCGGTGGGGACGGCCACCACTTTCGTGGTCAGCACCACGAAGGGGCGCTCCTTGCGGAGCTCCTTCTGCAGGGCCGAGACGGCGCGCTGCATGGCGGCGGCATCCAAGGGCTCGCCCACGCCGAAGCCGGCGACCTTCAAGGCATCGGACTCGAGGTCAATGAGGTCGACGCGGCCGCCTTTGACGATTTCGCGCAGGAGCGGGCGCGGCTCCACGATGATCAAAAGGTCGACCTGACCGGTCTTCGGATCCAGTTCGGGCACGACCAAGGCCTGGTTGAAACGGCCCGTGGCGTAGAGCGAGCGCACGGTGCTGGCCACGGCGTCGCGGGTGAAGGCTTCGCCGGTGCGCAGGGCGACATGCCCGAGGACGAAAGACTCCGAGGCCTGCCCGCCTTCGGCGCGGACCCGGATGGACCGGACCACCAAGGGCTTTTCGCCGGACGCCGGGGCGAGCTGGGCCCAACCAGCCAAGGGAGCCAAGGCGAGGGCGAAGCAAGCGGCCCGGAGGAAGCTCCGGCGGACGGTCAGGTCATTCATTGGCATGTTCTTTGGCAGGAGTTTCGAACCGTGTCAGCCCCGGATTCCAGAGCAAGTCCAAGTCGGCCGTCGGGCCGTTACGATTCTTCGCCACGATAAGCTGGCGGGCATAACAGCCATCCTGCCCCATCTGCTCGGCCTCGGCTTCGGCGGCCTTGCTGGCGCTGACGTGGGGGCGGGAGATCAGCATGACGATGTCGGCGTCCTGCTCGATGGAGCCGGACTCGCGCAAGTCGGACATCTTGGGCTGGCGGGCCTCGTCCTCGGACTTTCGGTTCAGCTGGGCCAAGGCGATGATGGGGATCTGGAATTCCTTGGCCATGGCCTTGATGCTGCGGGAGACCTCGGCGATCTGCTGCTCGCGGGGCATGCTGGAATCCAGGCCGTTGATGAGCTGGATGTAGTCGATGACGACCATGTCGAGCTTGCGGCGCCGGGCGATGCGGCGGCACTTGGCGCGGATCTCCAGGATCGTCTGGCCACCGTTGTCGTCGACGATGAGGGGCTTCCCGCGGTACTCGTTCGAAGCCTGGACCAGGTCGAGCTGCGTCTGGGCATCGGGCCGGCTGGAGCGCATCTTCTGCAGGTTGACGCGGGCGCGGGAGCAGAGCAGGCGCATGGCCAATTCGCGGGCCGGCATTTCGAGCGAGAACATCAGCACGTGCGCCGGTTCGCGGCCCGAGTTGGGCGGCGGGAACATGGCGGCCTCGATGAAGTTGAGCGCGATGGACGTCTTGCCCATGCCTGGGCGGGCGGCGACGACGATCATCTGGCCGCTCTGGAAGCCGTAGGTCAGCGTATCGAGTCCGCGGAAGCCCGTCGGGACGCCCTGGACGCGGCCGTTCTCCTTGATCATGCGGGCCACCATCTCCATCGCCTCCTCGATTGGCTTGTCGATCTGTTGGGAAGTTTCGGCGATGCGGCTTTCGCTGATGCGGAAGAAGGACTGTTCGACATCCTCGAGCAGTCGGTCGATGCCCTCGGTGTGGGAGTGCGCCTTCTCGACGGTGCTGACCGACGTGGAGATCAGGCAGCGCAGGAAGTGCTTCTCGCGCACGATCACCATCCAGTGCGGGGCATGCGCGGAGGAAGCCACCTGGCCGGTCAGTTCGTTGACGTAGGCCGCCCCACCGGCGGAATCGAGCCGACCATCGCGGCGCAGCTGTTCGGTCAACGTGATCTCATCGATGCCCGTGTTCTCCTGCGACAGCTTGACCGCCGCCGCGTAGATGTCCTGGTGCTTCGGGTCGAAGAAAAAGTCGGGCGTGATCTTCTCGGACAGGCAGCGCTGGAGCGTCTCGCCGTCGATGATGATGCTGGCGATCAGGCCGCGT
>RFQN01000202.1 GCA_009924965.1 Verrucomicrobiota bacterium | reverse complement strand
GCCAACCGGCTGCGGCCGCACGCCGCACGAACTCCTGCGCCAACGGCGCGCCTTGGACCTGCGCCAAGAGCTCGGCGCGTTGGCGGCCAATCGCCATGGAGGCCTGCCGCGTCTCACGCGGGGCGCGCAAGGCGGCGGCCAGCTTGCAGAGTTCGCCGACCTTGTCCCAATCCGGCAGGCCCAAAGCCGCCCACCCATGTGCGGCCAACGGGAGCTCGACGTTGCGCAAGGTCGGCAGGACCGTCGTCAGCAAAAAGCGTCGCAGGGTCTCGCGGTCCTTCACGACGCCCGCATCGACCATGCCTTCCAAGCCGAAGGAATGCGCATAAGCTCCCGTCGGATACAAGGAGTCGGAGGCCTGCAACAGGCCTAACAGCCACTGGACGTCAGTGTTGATGGCTCGGTCCGAGTTCATGCGCAGGTAAAGTGCCGCGGGCGAAGCGGCCCGGGCGGAAGACGTAGGTTTCGGTCGTGAAGGCCAGGCCTAGACGGGCGAGGAGTTGGCGCGCGGCGGGCGTGTCCGCGACGATGAGTCGGCCAGGTTCGGTCGACGCTTCGAGGTGCATGTTGCCGAAGGCCCAGCCCAGACCGGCGGCGGCCGAGGCCGCCAACTCGAGGCTGACAAAGAGCACAGGCTCCGGACGCTGCCGCAGGACGTAGCGCTTGTCACCGCTTTGGGCGATGGTGTCGCCAGGCTGGAGGGGACGGGCCAACTCAAAGCCGAATTCCTGGCCATCCACAGCAGCGACGCGCCACCGACGGCGCGCGAGGTCGCGCCGTTCGACGACGATATCCTCGACCGGCAATGCAAAATCCGGGTCGGTCACCGCTGCTGAGACGAGCGTCAACATGCCTTAGAACAAGTGATAGCGCTGCGCGAGCGGCAGGACTTTGGCGGGTTCGCAGGTGAGGTGGACGCCATCGGCGGTGACGCGGTAGGTCTCCGGGTCGACGACGATGTGCGGCAAGGCGGCGTTGAGCACCATGTCGGTCTTACGGATGGTGCGGCAGCGGCGCACGGGCTCGAGGCGGCGGGCCAAACCGAGCGACGCCGGCCCGAGCGGATCCGCCAAAGAAGCCGCGCTGACGAAGGTCATGCTCGTGCGGTTCATGGCCTTGCCGGTGCCGCCCCACTGCGGGCGATAGAACGTCGGCTGCGGGGTCGGGATGGAGGCATTAGGATCACCCATGTTCGCCCAGGCGATGAAACCACCGCGGACCACCATCTCGGGCTTGGCCCCGAAGAGCGCCGGCTTGAAGACGACGAAGTCGGCGGCCTTGCCGACCTCGAGCGAACCGACCAAGTGGGCGATGCCGTGCGTGAGGGCCGGGTTGATGGTGTACTTCGCGAGGTAGCGGAGGATGCGGAAATTATCCGCCGCGGGGTGCGAGCCGCCGGCCAATCCGCCGAACTGCTCCTTCATCTTGTGCGCGGTCTGCCAAGTGCGGCAGACAACTTCACCGATGCGGCCCATCGCCTGGGAGTCCGAAGACATCATGGAGATGGCCCCGAGGTCGTGCAGGCGGTCTTCGGCGGCGATGGTCTCGGGGCGGATGCGGGATTCGGCGAACGCGACGTCCTCCGGAATGCGCGCGTCGAGGTGATGGCAGACCATCAGCATGTCGAGGTGCTCGTCGATGGTGTTGACCGTGAAAGGCCGGGTGGGGTTCGTCGAGGACGGCAAGACGTTGGCTTCGCCGCAGACGCGGATGATGTCCGGCGCATGGCCGCCGCCGGCGCCTTCGGAGTGATAAGTGTGGATGGCGCGTCCCTTGAAGGCCTTCAGCGTCGCTTCGACGAACCCGGCTTCGTTCAGCGTGTCGGTGTGGATCGCGACCTGCACATCGAGCTCGTCCGCCACGCCCAAGCAGGTATCGATGGCCGCCGGAGTCGTGCCCCAATCTTCGTGCAACTTCAGGCCGATGGCGCCCGCGCGCACCTGTTCGCGGAGCGGGCCCGGGGTCGAACAGTTGCCCTTGCCGAGGAATCCAAAGTGGACGGGGTAAGACTCCGCGGCCTCCAGCATGCGCGCGAGGTTCCAGGCGCCCGGCGTGCAGGTCGTGGCCAAAGTCCCGTGGGCCGGGCCGGTGCCGCCGCCGATGAGCGTCGTGATGCCGGAGCTGATGGCTTCGTCCACCTGCTGCGGGCAAATGAAGTGGATGTGCGTGTCGATGCCACCGGCGGTGACGATGGCACCCTCCGCGGCGAGGACTTCGGTGCAGGCGCCGATGATCATCGGGTTGCATCGTCCGGTCGCCGGATCGGGGTAAACGGAGCCTAAGCCAGACTGGATGCCGGGATTCCCCGCGTGGCCGATACCGACGATGCGGCCAGCCTTGATGCCGATGTCGGCCTTGATGACGCCGAGCACCGGGTCGAGGATGAGCGCGTTGGTGACGACGAGGTCGAGCGATTCGGCGTCGGCCGCCGTGGAAGACTGACCCATACCGTCGCGGATGACCTTGCCGCCGCCGAACTTCACTTCGTTGCCGTAACCGCCGCCCTCGGCGATGAAGTCGCGCTCGACCTCCGCGAGGAGGTTCGTGTCACCGAGCCGGACACGGTCGCCCACGGTGGGACCATACATCTCGGCGTACTGTCGGCGGGAAAGAGGATGGCTCATGGGATCAAAGAGGTCCGTTGACGAGGCCGTTGAGGCCGAAGACCACGCGCTCGCCGGCGAGGGCGACCAACGTGACGCGGCGGGTATCGCCGGCTTCGAAGCGCACGGCGGTGCCCGCCGGGATGTCCAAACGGAAGCCGCGGGCGGCAGCGCGGTCGAAGCGTAGCGCCTCGTTCACTTCGGCGAAATGGAAGTGCGAGCCGACCTGGACCGGGCGGTCGCCCGTGTGGGTGACCTCGAGCACCAAGGTCTTCAGGCCGACGTTGGCCTGCAGGTCGGGTCCGGTGGCGGGGATGATTTCTCCGGGTTTCATGAGCGGATAGGCTGGTGAACGGTGACGAGCTTGGTGCCGTCGGGGAAAGTCGCCTCGACCTGGACCTCCTGAATCATCTCCGGGACGCCGTCCATGACGTCGGCGACTCGGAGGATGGTCGCACCATAGGACATGAGCTGGGCGACGGTCTTGCCGTCACGCGCGCCCTCCATAATCTCATAGGTGATGATGGCGATGGCCTCCGGGTAGTTGAGGCGCAGGCCGCGCGTCTGCCGGCGGCGGGCAAGGTCGGCGGCGACGACGACCAGGAGCTTTTCGCGTTCGCGAGGGAGAAGGTGCATGGCGGTCAGACTTGAAGGTGGGTGCGGACGACGTCGTCGGTGAGTTCCGCGATGGCGCCCGAGGACACCACGGCGCCGCGGTCGAGGGCGTAGTAGCGATCGGCGACGGCCCGGCAGAAGTCGACGTACTGCTCGACT
>RFQN01000201.1 GCA_009924965.1 Verrucomicrobiota bacterium | reverse complement strand
TTTGGCGGTTTCTTCCTTGGGCCGTAGCTGCGCCGCCCGGATCACAGCATAGGCGGCGAGTTCGTCGGGCTTCTTCTGGAAGTCAGCCAACTGCTCCAGGAGTTCCCGGGCGAAGGGCCGATAAAAGGGGTCGCCCAAGATCGTGCCTTGCCAGCTCACCGCCGGGGTGGCGTACCAAGCGGCCTCGCCCACCGTCATCCCGCGCTTGAGGCCGTCCACGAGGAGGTCCGGTCGCAGGGTGAGCGAAAGGTAGGGTTCAAAGACGTTCCCGGAGGTATGCGCCGCGCCTTGCTTCACGAGCCACGGCGTCCATCCGGCGCTCTCGAACCGCAACGTGCCCGCGGAATAGCTATGCAGGTGCAGCGCGATCGCGCCAGGGGCTAGTTTGACCTGCGGTGCCGCGAACCGGCCTTCGGCTTTCTGGCTGTACCAGCCGAGGTAAAACGCCGGGGCGTCCGCGCGCGCCTTGGGCCCGAACTGCTGGCGCGTGCTTTCGACGTCCGTCGGAAAACCGAGCTGCCGCGTGAGCTCCGCGGCTTGCTTGAACCAGGTGTCGCCGTCCGGATACGGCCCGCCGACGTCCACATAGGCGCGCCCACGCAGGCCTTGGGCTTCGGCGCGCCAAGCGCCTTGCAGCGCGCGCAATACGTCCGCCGGCGTCGGCCCGTCGAGCCGCGCGGTGCGGATGACTTCCGCGGCATCGGTCGCCGCCAAGGTCGCCTGCTGGAACCAGGGGTTGGGCTTCGCGCCTTCCGGGTCGAGGTTCACGGTGGCCAGCAACGCGAGCTCGCTGTCCACGCAGGCTTGGTCGCCTTGTAGGCCTTGCTTCGCGGCGGTGAGTGACTTGAGCCCGCTGGGCTGGATCTTCAGCGGCACGCCGTGCACCAGCACGAGCCAACTGAGCTTGGGGAGCGCCGTGGGGATGTATTCCTGCCGTCCGCGGGCGTCTTTGCCGGCGGGGGATTGTCCCGTGAGCAGGCCGGTCGCGAGGAGCTTGGCGCGGAGGGGATTGAGCAACAGCTCGCTGTATTGCGGCCAGGTGATGGCTTCCTCCGTCGGGAGGTCCAAGACGACGAGGTTCGCCTCCGGGATGCCGCGGTGCCGCATGAAGGTCTTCGCCAACTCCACGCCTGCCGGGACCTTGCCGTTGGCGACCACGATGGTCGTCGCGGCCGCGCTCTCCGCGCGTCCGTTCAGCGCGGACGCGAGCACGAGGAGCAGCAGCAGGGCTCGGACCATGCCTTGAACCTAACGCTCCCTGTCCGCTGCGGAAGCGTAAACGTTCCCTATTGCTTCGAACGCACGCGCACCACGTAGGCCACGACGCCTTCGCCGATGGCTTCCGCGAGCTTCTGACGATAGGCCGCGTTGGCGATCTGCGCGCCTTCGGTCCGGCTCGAGATGAAGCCGCCTTCGACCAAAATGCCCGGGCAGTTCAACGGCCGCAGCACGGCGAAGCGGGCCCGGCGGATGCCGCGGTCTTCGCCGCCGGTGGCCTTGAGCACGGAGCGATGGACGTTCCAGGCGAGCAGCAGGTTGAAGGTGTCGAAGCGGTTGCCCGCCTCGGCCGTGATGTCCGCTTTCCCCGAAGCCTTGTTCGTCGAATATTGGCCCGGTGGGGTCAGGCAGTAGGTCTCGAGGCCCGCGCTGGTGGCGTCGCCCGCGGCGCCACCGTTGTAGTGCAGGCTGACGAAGAGGTCGGCCTTGAGCTTGTTGGCCGCGGCGGCGCGGTCGGCGAGCTCGACGAAGACGTCCTTCTCGCGCGTGAGGATGACTTCAAAGCCGCGTTTCTCGAGCACGAGCTTGAGGCGGACGGCGGTGTCGAGCGTGGCGGCTTTCTCTTCGTAACCGAGCGAGGTGTTCAGCTTGCCCGGGTCCTTGCCGCCATGGCCTGGGTCGATGACGATGCGCTTGGAGCCCGGCAACTGCGGCGGCAGGCGCCAGAACAGCGGGACCAGCACCTTGTCGTAGTCGAGCCGGGTGACCGTGAGCTTCCCTTTCTTCGTGTCGATGTTGTCGTCGAGGAAGACCTTGGCCCCGCCGACGTAGACGTATTCGCGGTTCTTCTCCGCGAAGAGGTCGGGCAGGCCCTTCGCGGCGAAGCGCTCGACGTCGGGCCCGTCGCCTTTCTGCGCGACTTGCTGGAGGCCGAGGAGGCGGACGGAATCCGCGAGGTAGATGTCTTGGGCGCCCGCGCACAAGGCCGCGGCGCCACCGAGCAAGGCGACGCCCATCGCGTGGATGCTCAGGCGACCGCGCACGACCTCACTCCGGATCGTTCTCGCCGTTGTCGACTTCCGAATCGTCTTCGAGGTCATCCGCGGCCGGTTCGGCGTTGTGGATGAGCTTGCGGCGGTTGGCCTGCAACGGGGTCATGCCGACGACGATGGCGCGGCCGCTGCGCTTGGGCTCGTTGTCGCGCGTGGCGATGTGCAGCAAGGCTTCGATGGCGCGCTTCATGGTCTCGAGGCCGATCTCCGGGTGCTCGAGCTCGCGGTAACGGTACTGCAGGAGCAGCTTCACCTTGTGGCCGTGGTAGAGGAAGTTTTCGGCGCGGCGGACCTTGATGAAGAGGTCATGCACGTCGATGCGCGGGCGGAGCTTGATCTCCTTGACCTTGGTGGCGGTCTTCTGGTGCTTGTGCTTCTTGGCTTCTTCGTAGAGGTACTTGCCGTACTCCATCAGCTTGCACACCGGCGGGTTCGCGGTCGCGGCGATCTCGATGAGGTCGACGCCGAACTCGCGGGCGAGCTCCAAGGCCTTGGCGGTCTGCATGATGCCGAGCATTTCGCCTTTGGGCGAGATGACGCGGATCTCGGTCGCACGGATGCGGTCGTTACGCTTGGGTCCTTTGTCCTCCCTGCTGCGGAAGTTTCCGCGTTGCTGCTGTCCGGCGTTGTTGGAGGAGGAACTCGGCCGGGGGCCGTTCGGGCGATAGGGCGTTGGCATTAGGTATCTTCGTGCGTGTCGTGACGCGCCTAAACTCCGCTTGAAAGCGGTTGGGTTCAAGCACCGATTGCACCGAAGACCGCCCGCCGCTGGCCGAGCGGAACCGCTTATTTCAAGGCGGCGATGGCGGCGAGGACCTGGCTGCCGTGCTCCGCGGCTTCGACTTTCGGGATCACCGCCAAGAGCTTGCCGTCGCCATCGAAGAGGTAGGCGGCGCGCAGCGGCCCGAGGTACTTTTTGCCGTACATGGATTTTTCGACGATGGCGTCCATGGCCTGGGAGAACTGGTCCTCGGGGTCGGCCACCAGGGTGTACTTAAACCCGTGCCTGGCGGCGTACTTGGAGTGGGAGGCACAGGTATCCCGGGAGACGCCAATAATCGTAAACCCTTGCTTAACAAGGGCTTTCTCGTGTTTGGCGAGGTCGGCGGTCTGC
>RFQN01000021.1 GCA_009924965.1 Verrucomicrobiota bacterium | reverse complement strand
GTCTGGGCCCGCACCAAGGATTGGGTCGGCCACTGGAACGCCCCCGGTGCGCCTGGTCGCTTCCAGCTGATCGTCAATGGCCAGCCCGTCGCCACCGAGTTCGGCGCTAAAGGGGCCGACTGGCATTGGCAAGACGGCGGCAAGGTCACGCTCGCGGCCGGCGAAGCCAAGCTCGCCCTCCATGACCTCACCGGCTTCGACGGCCGTTGCGACGCCATCGTCTTGACGAAGGACAACGGCGTGCCGCCCAACGAGGCCCCCGCCCTCGCCACCTACCGCAATTCTTTCAACAACCCGAACGGCCCTGAAGAAGTCGGTGAATACGACCTCGTCGTGGTCGGCGGCGGCTATGGCGGCCTCGGCGCCGCGCTTTCCGGCGCCCGCCAATCCCTCAAGGTCGCGTTCATCCAGGATCGCTTCGTCCTCGGCGGCAACGGCAGCTCCGAAATCGGCGTCTGGGCGATGGGCGGCACCACCCGCGGCAAATACCCGCACCTCGGCGAGATCATCGAAGAAATCGCCGACCGCTCCCCCGACAGCCCCGGTCGCGTCGACAGCTTCGGCGACGAACTGAAGGAGAAAGTCGTCCGCGACGAAAAGACCATCAGCCTCTTCCTCGGCCACTTCGCCACGGGTGTCGTCATGGACGGAAACCGCATCGCCGCGGTCAAGGCCATCGACGTCAAGACCGGCCGCGAACGCCTCTTCCGCGCGAAGTTCGTGGCCGACACCACCGGACACGGCTGGGTGGGCGCCTACGCCGGCGCCGAGTTCCGCACCGAACCCAACAAGCGCATGGGCATGTCGAACATGTGGTTCTACCAGGACGCGGCCGCGCCGGTCGCTTGGCCCGCCACGCCTTGGGCCCTCCCCCTCGCTCTCGGCGACTTCCCGACGCTCCAGCGCTCCAGTTCGAAGATCGACGGCAAGCCTTTCATGAAGGCCGAATGGTTCTGGGAATCCGGTTTCGACAAGGACCCGATCAACGACCTCGAGTATATCCGCGACTGGAACCTCCGCGCGCTCTACGGCGCCTTCTCCGCGCTGAAGAACGGCCCCGAAAAGGAAAAATACGCCTTGGCCGACCTCAAGTGGGCCTCGCACGTCGGCGGCCCGCGCGAATCCCGCCTGCTCACGGGCGACATCATCCTGACGAAGGAGGACATCCTAGCCCGCAAGGAATTCGCGGACGGCTGCGTGCCGACGACCTGGGACATCGACCTCCACTACGCCCGTGAACAGTACGCCAAAAAATTCCCGGAAAACCCCTTCATCTCCCGCGCCGCCTTCGGCTACGTAGATTCCAGCGGCAAACACGTCGTCGCCGTCGACCGCCGCAACGGCTATCCGCTGCCCTACCGCCTCTTCTACTCGAAGAACATCGACAACCTCTTCATGGCTGGTCGCCACATCTCCGTGACGCACGAGGCCCTCGGCACCGTCCGCGTCATGCGCACCATCGGCATGATGGGTGAAGTCGTCGGGAAGGCCGCCTACCTCGCGGTCCGCGAGAAGACCAATCCCCGTGGTGTCTACCAGGAACACCTCCCTGAGCTGATCAAACTGATGGAACAGCCTGGCCGCATGCGCCGCACCTCCCTGACGGGCGAACTCACGCTCGACACGTCCATCGCCGACTACAAGCAGCTCCCCGTGGGCCGCATGAACGCCGACCTCGGTAGGGCCGCCGGCGCTGCGCCCAAGCTTTCCGACGACCAGAAGGCCGAACTGGCCAAGCTGCCTGGCATCGTCGTGGATGATGCCGATGCCAAGCTGAAGGGCCGCTGGACCGCCGGCGAAGGCCTCCCGCACGTCGGCGCCGGCTACCACTACGCCCCCAAGGGAGACAACGAAGCCACCTATTCGTTCAAAATCCCTCAAGCCGGTCGCTATGAAGTCCGCCTCTACTGGGCCGGCCACGAGAACCGCGCCAGCAATGCGACCGTCAGCCTGAACCCGAACGGCAAGCAGGTCGTCACGCTCACGGCGGACCAGAAGACCGACCCAGCCGGCGGCTTCCATGTGCTCGGAACCTACGACTTCACGGCCGGCGAACACACCCTCACCCTCAGCACCAAGAACGCCAACGGCAACGTCCACGCCGACGCGGTCCAGCTGGTACCCGCCAAATAAGGCATGGGGCGTCTGCAAGGCTGGGCGGTGCGATGCTGGCGCCTTCTCGCGCTGGGCATCGCCGTCTGGCTGCTGCAGCTGACCACGCCGTCGCCGGATTCCGCGCTCGCGCACCTGACGGTGACGGACGCGCAGGCGTTCTTCCCGGACGCCGTGGCGATCAAGCCCGGCCCCCAGGGCACGCTCCTCGTCCGCGACCAATACCAGAACAAGCTAGGGATCCTGCTCACGACGCAGCCCGAGGCCGAAAGGGTCCTCGGCTACCAAGGACCGAGCAACATCCTCGTCGCGCTCGACAACCACGACCGCGTGGTCGGCACGCGTATCCTGTCGTCCGAGGACACCCCCGCGCACGTCGACAAGCTCCGCGAAAACCCGAAGTTCACCAAGTCCCTCCGCGACTGGCGGCCCGCCTCGGAACCGGCGCCCAAGATCGAAGGCTACGCCGGCTCCACGCTCACCGCGTTGTCCGTGGTTCAGTCCATCCAGCAGCGTACCTCCGGCACCTACGCGTCGCTGCGCTTCCCGACCCCGCTGTCACTCGACGAAGTCAAGCGCCTCGGCTTCCCGACGGCCGCAGGCTTCGAGCGCAACGTCCCGCGCCTCGGCTGGAATCTCGTGCGCGATGCCCAAGGCAAGGTCTTGGGCTACGCCGTGCGCTCCTCGCCGTCCTCCGACGAGATCAACGGCTACGCCGGCCCCTCGGAGACGCTCATCGCCGTCGACGTCGACCAGCTGACGCTGCGCAAAATCGTCCTGCGCGAGACCTACGACACCACGCACTACGTCGAACGCATCCACCAGGACGACGAATACCTCAAGTCCCTGACCAAGTGGAACACGCAGCAGTGGCCGAAGGTCGACTTCACGAGCGCCCAGCTGGAAGGCGTCGCGGGCGCGACGCTGACGAGCTACGCGATCGCCGAAGGCATCAAACAACGCTTCACGGACGACGCCAAGGGCGAGCTGGCCAAACGCCAAGGCACCTGGGAAACCGTGCAACAAGCGGCCATCTGGTGCTTCTTGGTCGGGGCGTTGCTCATGACCTTCACCAAGCTGCACGGCAAGCCATGGGTCCGGACGGCTTGGCAACTGCTCCTGGTGGCCGGCCTCGGGCTTTGGCTCGGCCAGATGGTCTCACTCTCCCTCTTTGTCGGCTGGGCCCGCCACGGCCTACCGGGCGGCCCTACGGCGGGCCTGGTGGCCTTGGGTGCAATCGCCCTACTCGTCCCTTGGGCGAGCCGCCGCCAAGCCTATTGCCACCAGATCTGCCCGCACGGCGCCGCCCAAGAGCTCCTCGGCCGCTTCCCTAAGTTGCATATCCACCTTTCGACGCAGGCCCATCGCTGGCTCCGCGTCGTGCCGTTCCTCCTGCTCGGTGGCGCCTTCCTTGCCGCCCTGCTCTGGCCGCGCTGGAGCCTCGGCCAGATAGAACCCTTCGACGCTTGGATGCTGAGCGGCGTCGCGTTGAGCTCGGTCATCCTCGCGGGCCTCGGCCTGGTGGCCTCGGTCTTCGTCCCACAAGGCTTCTGCAAATACGGCTGCCCGACGGGTGCCTTGCTCAACTTCACGCGTACGCAGAGCCAGCAGGAGATCTGGAACAAACGCGACACCTTCGCCGCCCTGCTCCTGCTCGTCGGCGCCCTCATCACCCTCGGCCGGCCGCGCGAGAACCCCGACCTCGTCACCGCCCAAGCTGAACCCACCGCGCCGGTCGCCGAGATGCACGGTGGAGCCTTCGGGACGACCTGGACGGTCAAGGTACGCGGCCCGATCGCCGACCGCACGACCTTGCACAAGGACATTGAAGCGGAGATCAACCGTATCGAGTTCTCGCTTTCACACTGGCGCAAGGGGTCGCAGGCCAGCCGCTTCAACGAACTCGAATCGACGGACCCGATGCCCATCGACGCCGAACTGGCAGGCATGCTCGCCTTCACCCAGAAGCTCTGGGCGGCCTCTGGACGCAACTACGACGTCACCGTCGCGCCGCTGACCAGCCTTTGGGGCTACGGCCCAGCCGGGAGCCATCTCCCAGTGCCGACGGCGGAAAAACTGCGCGAGACCCTGGTGTTCGTCGGGTCCGACAAACTGACCTTAGACACCGCCGCGCCTTCGTTGCGCAAGAGCCACCCGCGGGTGCAGTTGGACCTCGGTTCCGTGCTGCAAGGCTACGCCGCGGACCGCGTCGCGCAGGTGCTGCGGCAGGCCGGACAAACAGACTACCTCATCGAGGTCGGCGGTGAACTCCTTGCGGCCGGCAGCTGGCAGGTAGGCATCGAAGACCCCTTCAACCCGCGGGCGATGATCGCCAAGCCCGTGCTCAAGGACATGGCCCTCAGCCCCTCGGGACTGTATCGCGCCAAGCGCGAGGCCGCCGGCAAGTCCATCTCCCACATCCTTTCGCCCAAGACGGGCCAACCCGTCGACCCGACCATTGAGCTCTGCTGCGTCTACCATCCCAGCTGCTTCCAGGCGGACGGCTGGTCGACCGCGCTGATGGCTGCGGGCTGGAAGGAAGCGCAGGCCATGGCCGAACGCGAAGCCCTCGCCGTGATGCTCGTCGGCCCCAAGGGCGAAACCTGGAAGTCGTCGGCCCTGCAGGCGCTCAAGTAACCTTTGCCTCCTTGCGGCGACGGAAAGCGGCCAGAGCCAAGGCCAGAGCGCCCAAACCCAATCCGTAAGTCGAAGGCTCGGGGATGTTGCTCAAGGTGAGCGAGGACATGTCCGAAGTCACCTGCCAATTGGCCGAATCGACGAGGGTGCCGTCGCTATAGCGGAAATCGCTGAAATCCAAAGTGAACAGATCACCGACATTCTGTCCGGACGCCAAGGCGAGCGAGCCGAAGTTCGCCAGCACGAAGGAGTTGGTGGCGTTGCGCTGGAAATTGAGGGGTGCGTTTGAAGTGCCGACGCTCACGGCCTTGAGGACGATCCGCGTGGCAGGGCTGACGCTGAGCAGGTCCAACTGCCCCGTCACCATCAAGCTATCATAGCCGGTGCCCTTGGCACCCGCCGCGTCGGCCAATTCCCACTTAAACGTCGAACCACCGAATAGAATGGCCGAATCGACGGAGAGGACGCCGACATTGACGCCAGGGCTGAGTAGCGCCCCTTGCGCCAAGGTGACCGCGCCAAGCGAGCCACCTCCGGTCAGCGTACCGGCGTTCACTTGGGCTGCATTGGAGAGGGTCGTCTCAACGCTCAAAGTGCCGGCGTTGACCGCCACGGCGCCCGAACCAAGGGCGCTAGGGGCCGTGACCTTGACGGTCCCTTGCTCCACGGCGAGGCCACCGCTAAAGGCGTTGGCAGCGCCTAAGACGAGGGTACCTGCGCCCTGCTTGACCAAACGGGCGTCCGCCGCGGCCCCAAACGTGAGAGGATTAGCAAAACGGACTACGCCTCCGACGGCGATATCGAGGGTCGCGGTGGCCGCATCGGAGATACGTAGGCGCGACGAGAGGTCGTCGTTATTGCCAGCGGCCCAAGCCAACGCGGCGGTCCCGTTGATGACGACGGGACCCGTATACGTGCCGTCACCCAAGGCACCAGTCGTGAAGGCGAGCTGTCCGGCGTTGAGGCTGAAATCCGCCGTGGACGCGAAGCGGGCCGCCGGGCCGGTCAAGAGCCATTTTCCAACGCCTTCTTTGAGCAGGCTAGCGAAGACAAACTGAGCCGGATCGGACTCGAACATCTCGGCTGCGAAGGTGTTACCGCCCAGATTGGAGCCAGCCAAAGTCAGGCGCCGGTTCGGGCTGACGTCGTTGCTGAAATCGACCAGCGCCGCCGAACTGATGACCAGCGGACCGTTCCCATTCGAGACGAGGTGCGCCCCGCTACCGCCGACCGTGAAACCGCGGGCCGTCGTCTCTCCTGCCCCGTCATAGACCAGCGTACCGTCCGAGAACGACAGGCCCGCCGGCGTCATCGGGATCAGGCCCAGGGCGGAGGCGTTGGTGCCATCGCCCATGGAGGAGACCTGCAAGGTGCTGTTCTGGATAAGCAACGAGCCGGCGAAGGTGTTGGCGGCGGCGAGCACCACCGTGCCGCTGCCGTTGAAGAACGCGTTGGGACCGCCGATCACAAGCTTGGCGGAGCTGGCTTCGCTGCCGATGACGGATTCGACCCGCAGCGTGGCGCCCGCGACCGGATTGAGGAAACCAGTCGAGCCGGCCCGGACCGTGACACCGCGCTTCGCGTTGAGCGTGAAGCTGGCGGAGGCTTGGAGGCTACCGCCGTCGAGCACGATCTGATCGGCCGTGACGTTGGCCGGGACGGCGCCAAAGCCAGCGTCGGAAGAAGCTGCCAGCTCACCGCCAACAAGCACCCACTTGCCGGTGAAGGCAGGCGCGGCGGCCACCTGAAGCTGCCCGAGGCCCGCCTTGCGCAAAGTGGCGGCCCCTGCAAGCGGGCGCGTGAAGACCACGTTGTTGCCGCTCGTATCAAAGGTGAAAGTCGTGCCGGCAAGGAAAGACGGGAACTTGGCGGAGATGTCGGCGTTGATACCGCCGCCCCAAGCGAGGCCACCGTTGCCGACGACGTTGAGACCGACCAAATTGTCCAAGGCACGGGCATTGGAAACCTGCAGCACGCCACCGTCGATGGTCACGCCGCCGGACAAGAGGCTGACTCCGGCCAAAGCGACGGTGCCCGCCTGCAGCTTAAGCTCGCCGGTGAAGGTATTATCTCCGCTCAGCGTCCAAGTGCCGGCGCCGACCTTCACGAGGCCGCCGGCACCGCTCAAGACACCGGTATACAGCGAAGACGAGTCGCCGCGGCCCACTTCCAAGGTGACGGCGTCTCCGGCCGTATTCGCCAAGGCCAGGTTGGCCGGAGCCACCAAGGAGCTCGTCAGCCCACCGAGGGCGAAAACCTTGGAAGTCACGCTGGCGTCGAGCGCCAGGGTGCCACCCGCCAGGTCCAAGATGCTTGAACGCAGGGCATCGCGATGCGCCAGATTCAGGGAACCGGCCGACAGCTTGGTCGTTCCGGTCATCGTGCTGGGTTGCGTGAGCTTGAGCAGGCCCGTGCCGACCTTGACCAAGGAACCTGCGCCCGAGAAGGTGCCGTCATAGGTCATGTCCACGTTCTTGCCGCCAAGGTTCAAGACCGCAGGCAAGGCAGGAACCGCCGTATCCACCAAGGCGATATCCCGGACGACCGCGGTGGGCGAAAGCTGGAGTTCACCGAGACTGAACTGGCTCGCGCCGTTGACGGAACCGGCGAACAGGAGGCTTCCGCCGTCGAGGCGGACGGTCGTCTGGGCGAGGCCATTTGCATTCGCGGCCAAAGTCCAGCCGCCTTCGAGGACGGTGATCAGGCCTGCGTAGGCCGTGGCGTCCCCCATCGTCAGGTTGCCCGCCCCGACCTTGGAGAGGTTACCAGCGCCCGTGAGCGTGCCGCTCAACGTCAACGTCGAGCCGGCCGTGGTAACGCCGATGACGCCACCGCCTTGATTCACGGCAAAACCACCGGACCGCGTGGCTGTGGCCCCTGCGTAGTCGAAGCGGCCAACCGTCGGAGACGGGGCCGTCGAATCGCTACCCAAGGAAATCGGCAAGGCGCCCGTACCGAGGTTGGCGGCGGTCAGGAACCTCACCGTACCTTCGGCAATCTGCAGGCCGCCGGTCATGTTCAATGCAGCCAGCCCACCGACCTCGACGACCCCCGCAGTCAGCTTCTGGACGAGCGCTACCCCGCCGATGGCATAGGGCGTGACCCCGCCGACAGCGGTCGTGATGGTCCCGGACTTCCAAACCTGAAGCGTCGTTCCCTGCGTGTTGAAACCGCTCATCTCGAGCAGCACGGTACCGCCGTTGAGATGGATGCCGCCAAAATCTTCGGCCTCCTGGAAGGCAACGACCCCGCCAGCATTAGCCGTGATGTACGTGGTGTTCGGGAGGTCGGGGTTGCCGATGGTGGCGTCGCCGAACTGGAAACGCCCGCCGTTGTTGACGATGATATCGGTGACGCCGAGGTCCCCCGCCGTGTTGGTCGGGTCGTCGATCCGGAATTCGCCCGCATTGACGTTCACCGTTCGGCGCCGGAGACGGCGCCGCCGTCGACCCGGAGGCCGCCACCTGCCGACACGTTGGTCACCGCCGCCAAGGTGCCACCGACGACATTCAGGTTCGCGCCCGAGGCAATGGATACGGACCCCGCGAAACTGGGTGCATTCGTGGCGTCCCCGAGCTGGAGGACGCCACCATTGACGGAGGTCAGACCGGCGGAGGTCTTGCTGGCCAGCAACGTTAGCCGGCCATTGCCCGTCTTAGTCAAGGTGCCCGTCGGAGCCAAGGTGCCCGTACCGCCGAAGGTAAAGTCATACTGGCTGCTCAAGGTGATGCCGCTGGGGGCGATCTCCCCGACCAGAGTGATGTTCCGGACCAGGGCGGTGTCGTCAAAAGCCACCTTATCACCCGCGAAGAAATTGGTGGGGACGGCTCCAGCGGTATTGGACTTGTCCACCCAATTCAGGGTCCCGCCCAGGTTGACGCCAGTCCCCGCATCCCAATTGCCGTCCATGGCACCGCTCCAGAGAATCTGGCTCTGGTCCGTGATGCTAAGGTCGATCGACTTGGCGGCCGTGTTGTAGACCAGACCGCCGATGAGACGCTGCGGCAAGGTGTTCAGCGCAAAGCCTGCGGTGATGTCCGTTCCGACATAGTTGACCAAGGTAATCGTACCCAAACCCAAGGAACCCTTGGAGACGATGGTCAACTGGTGAGACCCGCCCCCAAGCGAAAACCCATTAGTGCCCGTCACCGAGAGCAATGGCACGGTAGGGTTGCCGACGGTCGCGAGCTCGAACTGAAGGTTGGCGCCACCGGCCGGCAAACTCAAGGTCGGCACCACCATGGTCGAAGTCGTGACACCGTTCGTCACCGCGAAGGTGGTTCCCGAAGCCAAGGTGACGGAGGCTGGACGAGCCGCGGACCCTACCGCCAAAGTGCCGCCGCTCACCGTCAGGTTGCCGGTCAAGTTGAAGGCCGCCCCTGCATCCATGCGTCCCGCGCCTAACTTGACGGCGTTGCCCGCGCCGGTGATGGCCTCGGCGTTCACGACGGCGTCGCTACGGTTGACGGCAAGCGTCGCCCCAGCGTCGACGACGATGGGACCGGACAAATTGCCGACGGTGCCGCCCGTGCCGACCTGCAGAGTGCCGGCGAACACCCGAACACCCCCGGTCAGAAGGACGTTGTTGGTGATGGTCACGGTACCGGCGCCCGTCTTCCAGAGCTCACCACCACCCGTCAAGGCTCCCGTTCCGGCCAACACGTAGTCGCGGGTCGGGTTGCTGAAGGTCACGCGTTGCGGCTGGACATCGACAGGCACGTTGACCGTGACCGTCCCGGTACCATTGGCCAAGTCGTCGAACAGAACCCGGTCCGTGGGAATGAAGTTCGTGACCGTCCCGGCGGTCTCCAAGACCCAATTGTTCGTCCCGCCAGTGCCGACGGCGGTGCCGGCATCCCAGTCGGACGAGACGTTGCCTTTCCAGCGCAGCTGCTCAACGACATAATCAACCTGTAGTTCCGGGCGCTTATTGACGTCGGTAGCACCGGGTCCGTTGAAGGCCCAACCATCGGTCGTGGTTCGGGTGCGCACAAGCCAGCCATTGTTGGCGGTCCCGTTCTTCCAAGCGGTGATGTCCGCGGTGACGTCAAAGAGGCTGTTGGCGCCCTGAGGCAGAGAGCTAGGAGAGGCCGTCACGCCCGTGGCGACATAATCGGTGCCCGACACGGGTCCCTGATACGGCCCTCCGACCGGCCCAAAGGAGTCGTAGGTCGTCGTCGAATCCCAGGCGGTGATCATCCGGTACAAGTTGTAGGGGCCGACGGACTGATCGTTGGAAGCCGTGCCCGTGTTCGCGACGAACCATGCCTTGGAGACCGTCGCGCGGGTCGGGACCTGGGACTTGGCCGACCCGAAGATGTTGCCGCACTTGATCAGGGCCAGCAAATCTGGGCTCGCGAGGTTGCCCGGCAGGGAATTGCTGGTGGCGCCATCGACGGTGACCTTGGTCGACGACGTGGTGATCTGCGTCGTGGCCAGAGCACCGTCCGACGGGTGCTGGGTGGTGAGCCCGGTGAAGCCCACGTAGCCGTTGACGCCGTTCTTGAACGACGTGGTGTTCCCGTTCGTCACATAGGTGACGGAGAGGATGGGACGGTTGGCCACGGTGGCGGCGGCGTCGCCATTGACGCGGAGGAGGTCGGAGACCTGCGACTGCACCACGAAGCCGTTGTTCGCGTAGGCCCCGGAAAGCCAGCCCTGGAGCGCGTAGGTCACGTTGGCCGAATAGGACGTGTTGAGCGCCGCAGGGCTGGTGAGGGCCGTCGGCAACTTCGTCAGGCCGTTGGCATAAAGCGGGCCGTTGACCAGCAAGGTCGTCCCCACGGCGGTCACGCCCGAGAACGAGACCAGGGAAGCGGCGGTCGTGAAGTCGGCCAGCATCGGGGCCACGGTGATGCCTGCCGACGTCGCGGCGGCGCTGTCGCCCGTGGTCGCGCCGACCTTCAAGGTGAGCGTCGCGCTCAGAATCGTGGCGTTGGTGGGGATGTAGGCGGCACCTGTGCCGAAGAGGTTGTCGAACTTGAGGAAGTACTGTGATTCGGGAATCGTGGTGCCGTTGTTCAGGGCGATTTCGCCGTAGGCCACGTTCGCGGTGGCGCTCGTCGCCGTGAGGTTGCGGTCGACGGAACTCAGGTAGCTGTTGGTACCTTGCTGGAAGGTGATCGTGGTTTGAGCATAAGCGCCGACGGGCAAAGCCGCCGCGGCGAGCAAGAGCCGGAGCGACTTACGGAAGGAGGAACGCGATTTCCCAGAAGTCATGAAGACCCTAGATGGCGCCCCGCATCTAGGTGAAAACACACAAACCAGAGCTGCGACAACATGTAGCCCGTCCGACACAAGACGGCCTCAGTTCACCCATCCGACACCATTCGGCAACCTAACGCTCACCTGCCAGATTTGACTTCTCGAAAAAACAAGCTCAGCGCAAAACCTTCGTCAGCGCCTCGCTCCACCGCTGGGCGATCTTCTCGGCGCCCTCCGCGTTGGGGTGGACGAGGTCCGTGATGGTGTCCTTCGCGGGGTCGAACCCGGTGGCGAGGTCGACGAGGAACACCGGCTGCTCGGGACGGTGCAGCTCCTTGACCAACCCCGCCAGGGCGACGTTGAGTTCGGGGATGTAGCTATACTTCGGCAGCTTGCCGCTGGGGATGACTTGGGCCACGAAGACGATGGCCTTGGGGTTGAGCCGACGGGCCGTGGCGATCATCGCACGCTGGGCGGCCACGATGCCGGCGACCGGCTTCTCCTCGGCGAAGTGGTTATGGCCGGCCTGGATCATCAGCACATCCGCCGGGTGCGCCTTCAGCTTGGCCTCGAGGATGGACGCCAAGAACTCCGCGTTCTTGCCGCCATAGCCTTCATGCCACAAGGCCACCGTCGAACCCTCGGTCTTCTGCGACCCGACGAACTCACAGCGCACGCCCGCGGCCTGCAGCTTCGCGGCCAAGGGGATGCGGTAAGTGGCGAAGGTCTTGCCCCCACCCTGCGTGATTGAATCCCCCACCGCCATGATGCGGTAGGGGGTGGCTTCGGCGGCGGACAAACCGCAGGCCATGACGAGAAGCAGGAGACGGAAGACCATGGGAGGAATCAGGCCAAGAACTTCAGCACCTGCTCGGCGAGCAAGGCCATCGCCAACCCGGAGAAGCCGATAAGCGTCTCGGTGATCGTCCACGTGCGCAGGGTCTGCCCCACCGATAGGCCGAGGCACTCCTTGACCATCCAAAAGCCGCTGTCGTTGAGGTGCGAGAGGAAGAGCGACCCGCAGCCGATGGAGATCACCATGAGCTCAGGGCTCGTGCCAGGATGGGCCGCCAAGACCGGCGCGATGAAGCCCGAGGCCACGGTGATGGCGACGGTCGCGGAGCCCGTGGCGACGCGGATGAAGGCCGATACAAGCCAGCCGTAGAGTAAGAGCGGCAGGCCAGCCTTGGCCGCCAATTCGGCGAGCTGCTTAGCCACGCCGGCCTCACGCATGACGAGCGCGAAGCCACCGCCCGCGCCGACGAGGATCAGGGTCATGCCGATGCCGGCCACGCTCTGTTCCGAGAACTTGAGGAGTTCGGCGTTGGATCGCCCGCAACGGCGTCCGAAGGCCCACATCGCAAAGAGCACCGACAGGAGCAAGGCCATCACGGGATGCCCGATGAGCAAGGCGGCCTGACCGACCGGCGTCTCGGCTGCATGCAGGAGCTCGGTGGCCGTGCCGCCGAGGAGCAAGAACACCGGCAGCAACACGGTGAAGAGCGTCAGGCCGAAGGACGGGAGCACCTGGCCCTCATTGACCGACGGCACGAAGTCCGGCGTAGCCACGTCGACGCGCTTGACCGCCAACCGGGCAAAGAACGGGCCTGCGATGGCCGCCACCGGGATGCCCAGGACGAGCGCCCAGAGGATGACCTTCCCCATGTCCGCATGGAGCTCCTTGATCGCGATGACCGGGCCCGGATGCGGCGGCATCAGGCCGTGCATGACCGAGAGGAACGACAGCATCGGCAGCACGAGCAGGAGGAACGGCTTGCCGGTCTCCTTCGCCAAGGTGATGACAATCGGCAGGATCAGCAGCAGCCCGACCGCGAACCAGGTGGTCATGCCGATACACAGCGCCAACAGGATGATGCAGAGGCCAATGCGCTCCGGGCCAAGCGTGCGGATGAACTGCTTGGCGAGGACGCCGGCGCCGCCCGACTCGGCGAGGAGCTTGCCGAAGACCACGCCCAGCACGATGATCGAGCCCGTGCTCGCCAGCGTCTTCCCGAAACCGGTCTGGAAGGAATCCAACACCCCAGCCATCGAGAGCGGCGCCACGCCCGGCACCACCAACTGAGTGGCCACGACCATCGCGCCGAGCGCGAGCGAACTCAGCAGCAGCGCGATGAAGGGGTTGAGCTTCAGCCAAGTGACGAGGCCGACCAGGACGGCGATGGCAAGGAGGGCGTACAGCATGGCGGGGAAGGCTTAGGCCTTAGGCGGGGCGACCGTGGCGCGGGTCGCGCCGGTGCTGATGCCGCCATCGACCAGCAAGGTCTGCCCGGTCACATAACGGCTTTCCTCGGAGGCGAGGAAGACCACGGGGCCCGCGAGGTCGCCGGCGGCGCCTGGGCGCTTCAGCGGGATGCGGTCGCACAGGTACTCGACCCACTCCTTCTGCTCATAAAGCACGGCGTTCTGGGCGGTCTTGAACCAGCCGGGGGCTAGGCAATTGACGGTGACGCCATGGCGACCCCAATCGTCGGCCAGGCTCATGGTGAGCTGCTTCACGCCGCCGCGGCTGGCGCCATAAGGAGCCAGGCCAGCGTAGCCGGCGACGCAGGTGACCGAACCGATGTTGATGATGCGGCCGTAACCACGGGCAATCATGCCCGGGGCGGCGGCTTGGGCGGTG
>RFQN01000003.1 GCA_009924965.1 Verrucomicrobiota bacterium | reverse complement strand
CGGCCAGAACCTCTTCGAGGAGATCGACATCCTCAAGGCGGGCGGCGATTACGGCTGGAGCGAAGTCGAAGGCCGCCATCTTTATAATAAGAAGGATGCCAGCGCTAAGCAGGCTCCCGCCAAGCTGGCGCCGGACTCCGCTTACGTGTCGCCGATCTACGAATACGATCGCAAGCTCGGCAACTCGGTCACGGGCGGCGTCGTCTACCGCGGCGAGCGCATCCCGGCGCTCCGCGACGCCTACGTCTTCGGCGACTACGCCTCGGGTCGCTTGTTCGCCCTTAAAGAGAAGGACGGCAAGTGGACGGGCGACGTCATCGCCAAGGACATGACGATCGCCGGCTTCGGCCACGACCCCGTCAACGGCGACGTGCTCTTCGTCACGCTGGCCGGGCAGCTCAAGCGTCTCGCGCCCAAGAAGTAATCCGCGATGACCACGCGCCGCGACTTCTTGCGCACCACGAGCGCCGCCTTGGCGGGCTTGTGGGCGGGTCCGGCGCTGGCGGCCCCTGCGGGGCCTGGCGCTTCGGGTGGACCGGAGATCAGCCTCTTTACCAAACATCTCATCGGGCTGTCGCATCGCGAGCTGGCGTCCGCCATCGCGCGCATCGGCGTCACGAGTATCGAGGCTCCGGTGCGTCCGGGCGGGCATGTGCTGCCGGCGCAGGTCGAGGTCGAGTTGCCCAAACTCGTCGAGGCGCTCGCCGCCAACGGCATCAAGGTCTCGATGCTGACCACGGGGATCAACGCAGTGAGCGACGCCACGCGCACCGAGGTGGTGCTGCGCACGGCCAAGGCCTTGGGCATCCCGCGCTACCGCATGAACTGGTATGCGTATTCGCCGGACAAGCCGCTCTGGACTCAGCTCGACGAGATCAAGCCGCGCCTGCGCGATTTGGTCGCCTTGAGCAAGGAGATCGGCATCCAGCCCTGCTACCAGAACCATTCCGGCGCCAAGAACGTCGGCGCCGCGGTCTGGGATATGGCGGCCCTCATGCGCGACTATCGGCCGGCGGACCTCGCCTGGAGTTTCGACATCCTGCATGCGACCGTCGAAGGCGGGCTGTCCTGGCCTAACCAGGTCGCCCTAGCCCGCGAGCGGATGGCGATGGCGTATTTCAAGAACTTCCGCTGGCAGGGGAGGGCGGTCGAATCCTGCCCGCTGGCCGCTGGCCTTATCGATGCCGGCTATGTCAAAATGCTGAAGGCTTCGGCCTATCAAGGCCCGGTGTGCCTGCATGTAGAATACCTGAAGGGCTCGGTCGGGGAGCCTGGCTATCTGGAGAAGGCGATCGAGGCCTCGCGGGCGGACTTGGCGACCTTACGGTCTTGGTGGTCCTGAATTACGGCTGGCCGATAAGTTAGGCTGGAACTTTCCGGCGAGGCTCTTGTTATCGAGGCATGCCCCGTCTCGCCTGCTTCCTCATGGCCGCCGTCTCCCTTGCGGCCGCCCCTGCACCCTACACGCCTTCCGAAGGCGGTTCCGTGCCGCTCAACCTCTTCCAGGTCCCCGAGGGCTTGGAGGTCACCGTGTGGGCGCGTTCGCCCATGCTGGCCAACCCGACTAACTTGGACATCGACGCTCAAGGCCGCGTGTGGGTGACCGAAGGCGTCAACTACCGCGTCTATAATAAGGGCGGCAAGCGTCGCCCCGAAGGCGATCGCGTCGTGGTGCTCAGCGATACCAAGGGCTCCGGCAAGGCCGACACGGCCAACACCTTCGTGCAGGACGCCGGCTGGACCTCCCCGCTCGGCATCGCGGTCTTCGACAACGTCGTCATCGTCTCGCACGCGCCCGACCTCATCAAGTTCACCGACGTGAACCGCGACGGCAAATTCGACCCCGCGGTCGATAAGCGCGAAGTCCTCCTGGGCGGCTTCGGCGGCCAGGACCATGACCACTCGCTGCACGCCATCGTCGCGGGCCCCGACGGCAAGCTCTACCTCAACTCCGGCAACTGCGGCGCATCGATCACCGACAAGTCGGGCAAGACCTACCGCATCTCCTCCGGCTACGTCGACCAGCGCGGCGGCGCTTGGCCCTACGATCCTAAGGCCACGGCCGGCGCCAAGAGCGACGACGGCTTCGTCTGGTCCTCCGGTTTCTCCGCGCGCATGAACGACGACGCCTCGGGCGTCGAGATCATCGGCAACGGCTACCGCAACAGCTTCGAGCACTTCCCGTCTTCCTTCGGCGACGTCTTCCAAGGCGACAACGACGACTCCAGCAGCTGCCGCACCTCGTTCATCCTTGAGTACGGCACCGCTGGCTACACCACGCCCAAGGCCGCCAGCTACAACTCCGTCCGCCGTCCCGGCCAGGCGACCCCCCGCGCGCACTGGCGCCAGGATGACCCCGACACCATGGACGTCGGTGACGTCTACGGCTCGGGCTCGCCGACCGGCATCACCGTCTACGAGAACGGCGCCCTCGGCGCGGCCTGGAACGGCACGCTTCTCAACTGCGAGCCTTCGCGCAACACGATCTTCGCCTACAAGCTGCAGCCGCAGAAGGGCGCCTTCGCGCTGAGCGAAGCCACGCGTAAGGACTTCATCACTTCAAACCCGGCGCGCGAATTCGAAGGCACCGACTTCCACCGCATCAAGACTCCGGGCAAGAGCGGCGAGCACATCTGGTTCCGTCCGTCCGACGTCGCCGTCGGCCCCGATGGCGCCATCTACGTCGCCGATTGGTACGACACCCGCGTGGGCGGCCACCAGACGCTCGACGACACCTGCACGGGCGCGATCTACCGCATCGCTCCGAAGGGCTTCAAGTCCGTCATCCCGAAGCTCGACCTCACGTCGCCGGCCGGCGCCGTCGACGCGCTGCGCAGCCCGGCGGTCAACGTTCGCCACCTCGGCTTCAACGCCGCCAAGGGTTTCGGCGCCAAGGCCCTCCCGGCGGTGCTCGACCTCGCGAAGGACGCCAATCCTTACGTCGCCGCCCGCGCCGTCTGGCTCTTGCCTTACCTCGGTGACGAAGGCGTGGCCCGCACCAAGGAGTTGCTGAAGGACGCCAATCCCGCCAACCGTCGCCTCGCCTTCCAGGCCTTGCGCCGCGCCAACCAGGATGTCCTCACCCTCTCGGCCGGCCTCGCGACCGACGCGGATGTCGCCGTCCGCCGCGACGTCGCCACCTCGCTGCACGCCGTCTCCGCCGACAAGGCGGTGCCGATCCTCGTCGCCCTCGCTCAGAACCTGGACGTCACGGACAAGAATTCCATCGCCGCGTTCGGCATCGGCTCCGCCGGCAAGGAATCCGCCGTGTGGGCCGCCGTGAAGGCCGCTTACGTCAAGAACGGCGAGGCTTGGTCGCCGCAGGTCGCCCGCATCGCTTGGGTCCTCCACACGCCCGAGATGGTGAACGAACTCGCCGCGCAGGCCAGCGGCCAGAAGGTACCCGCCGCCCAGCGCACACTGGCGACGGAAACGCTTTCCTTCGTGGAATCCAAGGAAGCCGCGTTGGCCATGATCAAGCTCGCCGGCGAAGGTTCGCCGGTGAAGGGCGAAGCCGCCACCTGGGCCTTGATGCGCATGACCGGCATCTGGTCGGCTTTCGATATCCGCTCGGAACTGAAGAAGGCCGGCGTCTACGACGAAGCCAAGGTAGTGGTCGTACCGGCCCCGGTGCCCGAAGCGCCGAAGGCGACCTTCACGGTCCAGGACGTCCTCGCCAAGAAGGGCGACGCCACCAAGGGTGGGGAGCTCGTCCAGCGTTGCACGATGTGCCACCAGATCGGCGCGAACGGTCCCAGCTATGGTCCTGAACTCCGTGGCTTCGCTGCCCGCCAGGGCGTTGAGTCCGTGGTGACCGCCATCGTGGAGCCCTCCGCGAGCATCGCCTTGGGCTACGAAGGCTCGACCCTCAAGCTGAAGGCCGGCGGCCAGATCGACGGCCTCATCCAGTCCAATAACGACCCGGTCGTCATCAAGTCGGCTGGCGGCGTCTCCCAACTGGTTCCTAAGAACCGCATCTCCGGCCAGTCCAAGATGACCCGTTCCCTGATGCTTTCGGCCGATCAGCTCGGTTTGACCGCCCAGGACATCGCCGACATCGCGGCTTGGCTCGCGACCTACAACTAAGCGTTTGCGGTAATTCGGCGTTTCAAGGGGGTTTTCCGCAAGGAAAGCCCCCTTTTAATTTCCCGCTTGCTTCTGGGGCTGGGGTTATCAAGTTCGACCCTCCTTTCCCTAGGCAAGGCACGGCCGCACAACGCGGGCCCGCGACTTACTAGGCTCCAAAAGACCTTTACACACCATGAAGCAGCTCAGTCTCACCGTCTCCAGTCGTCAGAACCTCGGCCGCGGCCACTCCCGTCGCATGCGCATCGCAGGCTCCATCCCGGCCATCATCTACGGCCCGGCTGGCACCCACAGCGTCTCCGTCGAACAGGAGAAGTTCCGCGACCTCATGCGTGCCAAGGGCACCGCGGCCGCCCTCATCGAGCTGACCCTCGAAGGGAAGAAGATGCTCTCCATCATCAAGGAGTTCCAGCGTCACCCCATCACCCAGAAGTTCCTGCACATCGACATCCAGCAGATCGACCCGAACGCTCCGATGAGCGTCGCGATCCCGATCCGCGTCGTCGGCGAAGCCTACGGCGTGAAGACCGATGGCGGTACCCTCGCAATCGTCTCCCAGACCGTCAACGTCCGCTGCTTGCCGAAGGATCTCCCTGAGTTCATCGAAGTCGACGTGACCGAACTGAAGGTCAACGAATCCATCCACGTCGGCGCCCTCAAGGCCCCGGCTGGCATCACTTTCCCTGGCGACCCTGCCCGCGTCGTCGTGGTCTGCTCCGAAATGGCCGAAGAAGAAGCCGCTCCCGAAGCCGCCGCCGCTCCTGTGGCTGGCGCCGAAGGCGCTGCTGCCGCTCCGGCCGCTGGCGCTGCCGCCGCTGCCGCTCCGGCCGCTGGCGCTGCCGCTCCGGCTGCTGCTCCTGCCGCCAAGAAGTAATTTCCGCGCCGGGCGTCCCCGGCACCTGTTCTTTGAAGTCAGATGGTATTCTCGGTCATCGCCGCCCTCGGCAATCCCGGCAAGGAATACGTCGCCACCCGCCACAACGCGGGTTGGATCATCTTGGATGCGCTCGCCCACAAGGCGGGCGCGGAGTGGAAGGACGAAAGCCGGTTCCCGGCCGCCGTCGCCAAGGCCACCTTCGGTGGTCGGCAGGTCTTCCTGGTCAAGCCCCAGTCGTTCATGAACCTGAGCGGCGAACCCTTGGCCGCCTTCCTCCGCTTCCATCGCCTCACCGCCGCCGAAATGGTCGTCCTCCACGACGACATCGCTTTCGAACCCGGCCAGATGCGACTCTCCCTAGGTGGTTCCGCGGCTGGTCACAACGGCATCGCCAGTTGTATCCAGCACTTCGGCGAAGCCTTCGTCCGTGCCCGCCTCGGCATCGGTCCCAAGCGGCACCCCGCCCAAGACCTCGCCGACCATGTGCTCGGCAAGTTCCCCGCCGAAGACCTGCAGCGCCTCCATCAAGCTACCCCTGACTTCCTCTTAGGACTCGAAACCCTCCTTTCCCGCGGCCTCCCGGCTGCCCAAAACCTCACCAACAGAAAACCACCATTACCATGACCACCGCCACGATTCGCCGCGCCTACCGCGTCAGCCTGATCCTCGACCTCCGCGGTTCCGCCGAGGCCCCTGAGGCCGCCATCGAACGCCTGAAGGAGATCCTCAAGTCGGTCGACTGCAAGGTCACCGAAGTCGAGAACCTCGGCCAGCGTGAGTTCAGCCGCGCCGTCGACCGCAAGTTCCTCTCCGGCCTCTACGTCCAGTTCCACTTCGAAGGCCCGGTCACCGCGCCGACCGCCTTCGCCGACAAGCTCCGCCTCGACCGCACCGTGGATCGCATCCTCGTGCAGTCGGTCCGCGCCTAAGCCCTTCTCGTCGCTCCGCCCATGGCCTCGTCCTTCAATCGCGTGATCCTCGCCGGCAACATGACCCGCGACCCGGAAGCGCGCGCGTTGCCCTCCGGCCAGGCGCTCACCAAGTTCTCCCTCGCCGTCAACCGCGCCTACACCACCAAGGAAGGCGAAAAGCGCGAGGAAGTGACCTACGTCGACATCGAGAGCTACGGCAAGCAGGCCGAGATCATCGCCAAGTATTGCGGCAAGGGCTCCGGCATCCTCGTCGAAGGCCGCCTCAAGCTCGACCAATGGGAAGACAAGAAGACCGGCGAGAAGCGTTCGCGCCTCGGCGTCGTCCTCGAGAACTTCACCTTCATCGGCGGTAAGTCCCAAGGCGGCGAAGACGGCGGCTCCGCTCCCCGCTCCCGCGGCGGCGACACCCCGGCTCCTTCCGGCGACCACGGCGGCGACGACGTCCCCTTCTAAATCCCACCCACTTTAACCCAAGCAAGACACCATCATGGCATTCACCGAAGTTTTACTCATCAAGCCTGTCGACGGCCTCGGCGCCGAAGGCGAACAGGTCCGCGTCCGCTCCGGCTACGCGCGCAATTTCCTGCTCCTGCAGGGCATCGCGCTCCCGGTCAACCGCGCCAACACCAAGTACATCGAGTCCTTGAAGAAGGCCCGCGAAGTCCGCGAAGCCAAGGACCTCGAGTCCGCCAACGCCATCTCCGCCAAGCTGGCCGCCCTCAAGCTCGTCTTCGCCGTCAAGACCGGTGAAGGCGGCAAGATGTTCGGCGCGATCAGCACCGCCGAAATCGCCGCCAAGCTCGCCGAACACGGCATCGAGCTTGAGCGCAAGCGCATCCACCTCGGCCAAGGTCCCGTCAAGGTCCTCGGTAAGCACCTCACGACCATCCGCCTCCACGCCGCCGTCTCGGTCGAGCAGGAGTTCGAAGTCGTCTCCGAGAACCCGATCGAGCCCGTCGCTGAAGAGGCTGAAGAAGCTCCCGATCGCTCTGAGCGCGACTCGAAGCCGCGTAAGCCGCGCAAGGACAAGAAGGAAGCCAAGTAAGCTTCCGGTCGCGTCCCTCTCGAGAGCCCGCCATTCGGCGGGTTCTTTTTTTGCTCTAGCGAGGTCGGATCCAGTCCGGGCTGCTTACCATGAACTCCAGCTGCCCCTTGTAGAAGTTGAGTTGTCCGAGCCAGCGGACGGCTTGACCTTTCTTGGTGGCTTTCACGGCTTTGAGCAGGGTTTCATCGGGCACGTAGAGCGCGTAACGCTTCTCGCCGATGATGATCGTGGGTTTGGCTCCGCCGTTGAAGGTGCCGTTGAGGATGAAGACCTCGCCGATTTGCTTGGCGGTCTCGTCTGCGCTCAAGCCGGCCAAGGTCTTGGCGTCGTGCAGGAGGGTCAGGTCGAGTTCGGCCGGGAAGGCCGGCAACGCTGCGGACGGAGACAGCTCGGCGCGGGTCAGCGGAATGGCGCTAGGCTTGGGCAACACGGCGAACTCGGCTTGGATCGGGAAATGGTCACTCAGGCCGGCACCAGGCCCATAGCTGGTCCATCTCCACGGGGACACCGGATAGAGGTGCGCGTTCAGGCCAGGCAGGACGACGGCTCCGAAGCTGCCAGGGACGTAGTCAAGGCCTTTGCCGTCGGCCAAGCCCTTGGAGACGATCAGATGCATCAGCGTGCCCCATTCTCCGCGGAATTCGTCGGACCTGCGGGCGGCTGGTTCGACGTCGTACCAAAGGTTGTAGAGGTCGGCCTCGCCGGTGGCGAGCTTCGCCGGGTCGCCTTGTGAACGAAGCACGTCTTGAATCGCGGTCTTGGCCATGGCTGGGTACCGCTGCTTCTGGTTGTAGTGGGAATTCAGGTCGCCCCCAAACACGATGTTGGCGAGTGGGTCGGCTTTCAGGATCTCGTCGATGCGGGCGCGAGCCACGCTGGCGTTCTGGATGCGGATGGTCTCGGTGGCCGGGCTGCCGGCGCCGCTCTTCCAATGGTTGGCGAAGACGAACATGGATTCCCCTTCGACCTCGACCTCTACCTCCACGATGGTGCGGGCCGACAACACGTGGTGTTGACGAACCGACTTGATCGGCAGACGCGTCAGGATGGCGCAGTGAATGGCCTCTTGCTTGAGGTCTAGGACGTCGCCCAGGACTATCTTGTAGCCCTTCAGGCCTTCGTCTTCGAGCGCTTTGATGAGCCACGCCTCGATGGGCACCCCCGCCAAATCGGCGGGGAGTTCGCCCTTCAGCAGTTCACGATAGCTTCGGCCGAGATGGGCCGCAACGAAAGCCTCGGGTGCGATGGTCGAGGTTGGGGTGTGGTCGGCCTCGAGTTCGTCGAGAATCAGGATGTCGGGGCCGCGGCCATCGTTGCTGGTCTTGAGGACGCCAGCGATGCGGCCAAGTTTGCCGGCCAGTTTTTCGGGGGTCCAACGTTCCGGGCCTTTGCCCGTCACGACGAAGTCATCGTACAGGGAAATTTCATCGAGGTCGAAAAGGTTCTCGACGTTGTAGGCCATGACGCTGACCCGATTCTTGGTCGGGGCGGTGGTCTCCGCCGCTCCGACCAGCGAAGCACAGAGAATGGAAAAGAATAGGCAGAGGCGTTTCATGGGGAGGGCTTTCCTATCATTCCATGGTGAGGTCTTTAGCCCACGGAAAAAATGTGAAGAGCCTGTGTCGGGAATGTCACGACAAGGAGCGGGGCATGGACCGTCTGCCGCTTCATGCGTCTGGCATGCCTTCGTCACCTCGGCGCCCAAAACATGTAACGCTTCGACGGGGATTCAGGGTCGAGCCGTGGGCGCGCACATGCAGTGTCACCCGTAACAATCGCCCATGAAAAACACCGCCGCAGCTCCCGCTCGCCCCCTCCTCGCGTTTACCGCCTTGCTCGCCATGGGCTCGCTCGCTCCCGCGGCGGTGATTTCCTTCGATGGAACGACCACCTACTCTCAGGACTTCCAGTCTATGACTGGGACGGCGATTGCCACATCAACGTTCGCTGTTTCCACCATGACCGAAGTGTCCACGCTCTCGGGAGGGTCTGCAGGAGTTCAAGGTTGGTTCATTTACGGACAAGGCTGGACAGGCTCGGCCGCCAAGTGGCAGGGGGCCGACAACGGCGGCAGTTCCACCGGGGGCTTCCGACAATTGTACGACTCTGCCGGTGGCCGCGCGTTGGGCTCCGAGGGGTCTTCGAGCGCCTACGGCTTTTTCGGTCTGGTCCTGCAGAATACATCATCAGCCACTATCGATACACTGAGGGTTTCTTACGACGCGGTGATGAACCGAAATCCCGCTACCACCGTCAATCAATACCCCTTTTCCTATCTCGTCAGTTCCACGGCCGTAAGCACCTCTACGGCGGTCGCTGCTCCGGGCACCTTCGCCGCGACGATGAACGCATCGACCTTGGGCTTCAGCACGCCCGCTACAGGCACCGGTGCCCCTGGCACTTCGGCTGCGATCAGCCCCATGTTCAAGATCGGCACGATGAGCGGAAACCTAACTGGCCTAGGTTGGGGTGCCGGACAGTATCTATACCTAGCCTGGAAGGAGTCCGATGAAGCTAGCTCCGATGCCAACGCAGGGGTAGATAACTTCTCCTTGAGCGTGCCGGTAGTACGGAATCTCGTGTGGAATCTTGCCGGTAGCGGTACTTGGGATTCCTCCACCGTCAACTGGACTAACAACTCGACCCCTGTCGCGTATGCTTCTGGTGATGCCGTCACCTTCGGAGGCACGGGTGGCACCATCACCCTATCTGGCTCTCTTGCTCCGCTCTCGGTTGCGGTGAGCAACGCATCCGGCACCTACACCCTCAACGGAGCCACTTCCGCCGATAAGATTACGGGCGCCGCTGCTTTGACGAAGTCTGGTAATGGCATCCTCCAGCTGACTTCGGACAACGACTACTCCGGTGGCACCAACATCAACGGCGGTACCGTCGTCGTCGACGGGGCGATCCGTCTGGGCACCGGCACGGTGGTCCTCGCCGGCGGTACCTTGAGGCTTGCGGCCGGGACTTACACGGTGGCGAATGCCATGAGTGTCGCTTCGGCCGGCGGTTCGATCGATGCGTCTGCGGATCGTACGCTCTCCGGCGCGGTCAGCCTATCGGGCATTATGACCAAATTGGGCACCGGTACTTTGACGTTAGGCGGGACGATCAGTTCCTCAGCCGGGGCCGGTTTCAACGTCTCCAGCGGCGATCTCGTGCTGGGGCAGGCTTCCGGCATCGTGAAGGTCTTCGCTAACTCCTCCCTGTCCGGTAACCTCGTCCTTAGCGGTCCGATCCGGTTCGACGTCGATGGGGGTAGCACCATCTCCGGCGCCGGCCAAATCAAGGTGGTCAGCTCGGGCGCGCTCATCTCCAACACCTCCGGCGACGTCGGCGGTACGGTTACCTCGGAGATCGCCTTGAACAGTACGGGTATTGCCTTCACCAAAGGCGCCTGGACCGGGACGACCTACGCTCCCTCCGCCAACTTCATCACGACCATCGGCGGGACGACGGGGGGGTCCTTGTCCGTCGTTAAGGTCAGCGGGAATGCGGACGTCGACTTCTCTAACAACTCCACCACCGGCGGAGGCGCCGGCACGTTGACCCTTGCGGGCGCGAGCACCTATACCGGCAATACGACGATCAACGCCAATACGCCCACGACGGCTAGTTTGGTGCTCGGGGTCAACGACGCGCTGCCTACGACGACCGGCATCATCGTCGGCACCAAGACGGGCGTCGGCCTGCCGGTGATCAACTTGAACGGCTACAGCCAACGGGTCGCTTATCTGGCCGATGGCGCCAACGTCTCGGTCACGAAGTACCTGACGATCACGAACAACGGCCTGACCGCCTCGGTGTTGACCTTGGGCGGAGACACCTCTCCGGGTACTGGCTTTTCCGGCTACCTCTCCGACGGGACTGGCGGCCTTTCTTTGGTGAAGACCGGCGCCAACACCCAGGTGCTCTCCGGTTACGGCGCGTTCACCGGCGGAGTCACCGTCAATGACGGCGTCCTCAAGGTCGTTGCGCCCACTGGCAGCACCACCAGCAATGCCCTTGGCACCGGAGGCGTCGTGGTCGGTGGCACTGGCCAGCTCTTCCTCGCTACCACGATTACCAACGACGTAACCGTCAACGCAGGCGGCCGGATGGCCGGTAATGGCGTCGTCGGTTCCTTCACCGTGAACGCTAATGGCGTTGTGGCTGCGGCCACGGCCCCTGGGGTGTTGAACGCCGCCACGTTCACGACCAACGGCGTCGCGACCTTGAAGTCTGGCGCTATCCTCGAATGGAAGGTCAACGACGCCGCCGGTGCCGCCGGCACGGGCTACGATACCTTTGCGTTCGGGACCGGCCTCGACCTGAGCAACCTGTCGGTCGCCAACAAGGCGACTATTCGGATCGTTTCTTTCGCCAACGCCGGCGACGCCGCTTCAGGCAATCCCTTGGCCTTCGCCAGCAGCCAGGCCCGCACCTTCACCTTGGCTTCCGTCGCTTCCGTCACGATGCCGCTTACGACGTCCAACATCGCGGATCTATTTGCTTATGACCTTACGCAGTTCCGCTTTTCGGACGGGTCCCAAGCCGACCCTGCGAACTGGTCCGTGGACTTCAACGGTTCGACGGTTAACCTCTCGTATGTGTCGGCGATTCCCGAACCCTCGACTTATGGTTGGGGTCTCGGTGCCTTGGCCCTGGCGGCCGTCGCCATCCGCCGCCGGCGCCGCGAAGCCCAGCCCGCGTAACGCTAGCCGCCCCTGGGCGTTAGCCGCCGGCCAGGCCTGACCGCCTCCCGCCCAGCAAGGCCGCGCCGATGAGTGAGGCGGAAAGGAACGCCATCGACCAGACGCCGAGCGCAGCGGCGAGTTGCTGGCCGTCGCCCAGCGCGGACATGAGCGCGAAGGTCGCCTTCGTGATCGGGAAATGCTCAGCCCGTTGCGCCAGGATCAAGCTGTCGCTTACTTCGAGCATCGAAAACGCGAAAGCGAGCACCGCTCCTGCGGCCAGATGGGCCGCTACGAGCGGGAGGGTGACGCGCCGCCAGGTTGACCAGAACGAGGCGCCCATCGACCGTGCCGCCATCTCCAAGGTGGGGTCGCACTGTTGGAGGCCAGCGCAGGCGGCGCGGGTCACGTAGGGCAGGCGGCGGATGGCGTAGGCGATGCCTAGGAGGAGGAAGGGGCTGCCGCCCGCGCCGACGAGGAGGGCAAACGGTTTGCCTTCTTGGGAGAGCGAGAGGTAGCCCAGGGCGAGGACTAAGCCCGGAACGGCTAACGGCAGCATCGTCAAGGTGTCGAGGAGATGCCTCGCCGCTAAGTCGGAGCGGGTGATCACCCAAGCGGCGACGATCCCGAGGGCCAGGGCCAAGCACGTCGCGAAGCCGGCGTAAGCTAGGCTGTTTTGGATGGAGGGGACGACCAAGGCGCTCCCTAAGGCTTGTTGCCAATAGGCGGAGGTGAATTCAGTCGGGAGGACGGTCTGATGCCAGAAGCCGGAGACGGATAAGAGAATCACTCCGAGGTGCGGTAAGCAGGCCAGCGCCGCCACTCCTGAGAATAATGCCGAGCAGGTCCAGCCCATCCAGCCACCGAGGGCCTGGGGTTCGCTGCGCAGGTTGGGTTTGGGCGTCGCACCGCTGTTGCCTGAGCCAAAGGCCAGCTTAGAGGCTAGGAATATGCCGCCGGCGATGAGGAGCACGAGCGTAGTGAGCGCGTAGGGCAAGGGGTTGCGGTCCAGGTTCTTGATTCCATCCAGGATCTGGACCGGTGCGACCCGAGGGAAATCGAACACCAAGGGGACGCCGAGTTCGGTGAATGCCCAGATGAAGACGAGCGCACTGCCGGCGAACAAACTGGGCATGATCAAGGGCAGCGTCACGCGGAAGAAACGCCTCCATGGCGGGCAACCGAGGTTGGCGGCCGCTTGCTCCAAGGCTGGATTCACCTGCGCCAAAGCCGCGGCGACGTTGAGGTAAAGGATCGGATAGAGGTGCAGGGCGTTCATCGCGACGATGCCCATCTGGCGATGCTCGGCCATCCAGTCGTAGGGGTGGGCGCGATCCATGCAGCCCAGCGCCATCAGGAGCGCGTTCAGGGAGCCCTCGGTGCCGAGGATGCACTTGATGCCAACGGCGCCGACGAAAGGCGGCAGAATCATCGGGACTAGCAGCGCCAGCGACAGGAAGCCGCGGCCCGGGAAGGTGAAGCGGTGGTTCAACAGGGCCAACGGCAGGGCGAGGAGGGCCGCCCCGAGCGTGCTGGCCGCTCCAAGCAGCAAGGCGTTCGAGAGGCCTTCCCGGTAGAGCGGATCGCGGAGCACGGTCAACAGGAAGCTGAGGGTGAAGCTCCCGTCGCGTGGGTCGATGAAGGCCTCCTTCAGCACGCTGATGGCCGGGTAAAGGAAGCCGACGGCAAGCAGCAGCCCAAGGGTCGCGCAAAGGATCCAGGCGGTGTGGCGTTTCATGTCAACGTGCCGGCTGGTGTTGCCGCGCTTGCTCGGCCGCGCGCTGGTAATTCCGCCGGAAGGTCTCCGCGAGCTCTGCCATGCGTCGGGCGGAGGCGAGCGGATCGGGGCTGTCCAACCCAGGGTCGCCCTTGCCGCCTTCGCGGTAGGGGAGGGCGCTGACGTCGGACATCGTCGCGAGCGCATCCGCAGGCAAGCCGGCCCGGACAACTTCCGCCCAGGCTTGCTTTAGCTCCTCGTGCGTGTCGATGCACATCACGCGGACGGCTCGCCGTATGGTCCCGAAGGCCGCGGATGTGAGCTCGGGGCGGTATTGGAGATGGTCCCCCGTGAGGTAAGGCGAGAGGGCAGCCCTTTCGGCGGGTAGTTTCTCGTAGGCATCTTGGCGGACAGGCGGGCGGAACAGCTCGCGTTCGCGAGGGCCGAACGGCGCCCCGACCGGCGAGCTCCACAGCGCTTGTCCCTCTGGGCTGAGTACGAATTCCGCGAAGGCTTGAGCCAGCTCCGGCTCTGGGGCGCCGCGCAAGACCGCGATGGGGTCGCCGCTCACCGTTGTCCCGGCAGCCGGTGCCGTCCAAAGCAAGCGGGTGACCCCTGGTCGGTTGACGTGCTGGGCGAAAGCGGCCCCATAGTAATCCACGCACATGCCCGCCGCGGCGTTGCCGTCGGCGACATCGAGGGGGACCTTGGTGGAGCTATCGGCGAAGTAGCGGGCATTCGCCGCCAACCGCTGGACCAACCGCAGGCCGTCGCTCCAGCCTTGGGCGAGCCGCTGTGCTTCCGGCCAGGCCTGTCGCTCCGGCGCCGCCAGGCTCCGCTGCATTTCTGCTTGGATGATGAGCTCGAATGTACGCGCGACCGACCCGCTTTTGGTGGGGTCTGCCAAGGCCAACTGGCCGCGTAATTTCGGGTCAGTCAGGTCCATCCACCGCGTGGGCGGGGTGAGCCCGAGCGCCTGCCAGCGTTGGGGCGACCAGCAGATTCCGAACCGGGAGAGGCAGGAGGAGCACCAAGTACGGTCTTTGGCCCAGAGCCTTTCCCCGGTGAACATTTCCGGGATGGGCCCACCCTTGGCGAACCACTCGGGATGGTTTTGGAACGCTTGTAGCGGGACCAAGCGGCCCTTTTTGGCTTGGCTGGCGAAATCCGGCTCGCCGCCGCCGAAGAAGAGATCCGCACCGATGCCGGCGCGCTTGGTCTCATCGGCGGCCTTGTAGCCGGCGTCGAGCACGAGCCGGATCTCCGATGTTCCACCCGGGCTACGCCAGTCGATGTACACGTCCTCTGCGTGGCCTTTCCGCCAATACCGCGAGAAGGCTTCGGCGAATTCCTTACGGATCGTCTCGCTGTGCGGCGTGAAGATTACGAGCCGTCGCGACCCTGCCGCGGGAGCCTGGGTAGAGTCTTTGCGGAGCGCGAGGGGTAGGGCGACGAGCAGTGCGAGGCACCCGAGCGTCAGCCACCATATCCTTTGGTTCCTCATGTGCGGGGGAGAACCACGACATCCTGGACCGCCGCCGTCACCGTCAGGCTTTGTCCGGTGGCCAGGCCATGCGGCGGGTTGAGTACGGTGATGCTGAGTCGCCCCAGCGGGCTGGCTAAGGTGAGCTGGACCCGCGCGCCTAAGTAGGTGCGTTCGGCGACTTGGCCGGTGACCGCATTGGGCGACCCGGGGGGCGCCAGCGTCCAGGCCTCCGGACGGATGGACAACGCGACCGCAGTGCCTGCCGGAGCGGCGAGCAGGGCGTCATGGATTTTGCCGGAGAAGCGACCGGCGGCCGTCGCGACCACGGCGTCGCGTTCGCACGTTTCGAGGAGTTCCGCCGTGAGCAGGTTGGTCTCGCCGATGAAACGAGCGACCGAGGCGCTCGCCGGCCTCTGGTAGACTTCTTCGGGCGTCCCGATCTGCGCGACCGCCCCATTCTCGAGGATCGCCATGCGGTCAGCCATCGCCAAGGCTTCTTCCTGGTCGTGGGTCACGTAGACGGCGGTGAGGCCGTATTCCTTGACGATGCGCCGAATTTCCTGGCGCATCTCGACGCGCAGCTGGGCGTCGAGGTTGGAAAGCGGCTCGTCCAGCAGGAGGCAGCGCGGTCGCACGACCAGGGCCCGGGCCAAGGCGACTCGTTGCTGCTGCCCGCCCGAGAGTTGGTCGATGGCGCGCCCGCCCAATCCCTCGAGGCGAACGCTGCGCAGGACTTCCTCGACGCGTTGCGCCCGTTCCGCAGCTGGCACTTTCCTTTCCACCAAGCCAAAAGCGATGTTCTCTGCGACCGTCAGATGCGGCCAGAGGGCATAGCTCTGGAACACCATCGCGGTCTCTCGCAGGTGCGGCGGGAGGTCGGTGACATCGCGCTCGCCGAAGAAGATCGCGCCGCTCGTCGGGAACTCCAGGCCCGCTAAGCAGCGGAGCAAGGTAGTCTTGCCGCCGCCGGATGGTCCTAGGAGGAAGAAAAGTTCCCCCGGTTGGATGGAGAGCGTGATCCCATCGAGGACTTGCACGGCCTCAGGTCGAGAAGGGAAGCTTTTGCGGACGGCGCGGAGATGAATCGGGACCATGTCGTATTAGATTTCTTCAGGGGAAAGCCACTTGGAGGAGATGACGATGAACCGCCGTCCCAGGAGCACGTTCACGGGCGAGCGTTTGGAGTCTCGGAGCCGGTCGTGCGCGGCGTTGCTGGGGTCCATGTAGTCGGGGGTGCGTTGCGCGATTATCTCCAAGACCGCGCCCTGGGCCGTCCCTGCTTCGTCGAGGGCCTCGCCGTAGGCACGGACGCGGAAGGTGTCGGAGCGGGTAGCCAGCGCCGGACCGAGCGCCTGCAGCAGGTCGCCTTGGAAGAGGCATCCATTCGCCCCAAAGCCGTTGTGGGTCCGGTTGACGTTGTCAGGGTCGAGGATTTCAACGTTGCGGAAATAAAGGCCCGGAGGCATCCCGGTGCGTCCGCCTGCTATCCCCTGATTGAGCCAGTTATGGGACACCGAGGGGTCGATCATCTTCCCCCCTGTAGGCATCTTGGCGAGCGTCTCCGCCCCGAGTGTCTTGTCCGCCCGCGCGATCGCCGACTCCAAGGTCCCGGAGCGGAACATCCAACGCACATTCTGGGCCGCGGTGGGCAAGGCCGTGTTGGCGGCGGTGTTCTCGATCGGGTAGTATGAGCGGTTCAACGTGACGAGGTTGCTGACCATCGCCCCTGCGGTGCGGGTCGGGCCAAGGAAGCGGTTGACGAACTCGCAGAGTCCGAGGAACGGCGTGGCTGGGTTTTGCGAAGGTGGGAAGCCGAGGAACCGGCGTGCCGCCGGAGGGTATTCCTGGTCGCGCTCCGTACGTTGGAAGAACTGGGCGCGGGCTTTCACCTCCGCGACGGTCGCGACGGCCAAGGCCCGGATTTGCGTATCGGAAAGGTTGGCATAGCCGTTCCAATAAGCGGCGTCGGCGATGTTGCGGGTGGTCGGGCTCTGCGCCGCGTCGCCGAGGATGCGAGGAAACCGCGCGTTATTGGCGGGGGCCGGGCCGTTGGCGGCCTGTGAGCCGAGCGCTAGTCCCTTGAGCGACCCGTATAGCCCAGTCCAGGCTTCGACCGAGGTCGAGTTCACATTGAACGCCCCGATGTTCAGCAGGTAGCTGGAAAACCGCCGGTAGCCGTCCGTCGCGGCCCCCGAGCTGTCCGTGGCGAAGCCATCCGCCGTGATGACGGTGGCCGCCGAGTTGGCGCTCGTCTGGTAGAGCGCGAGGCGTGGATTCGCCAAGGTGCCGGTGCCGTTCGCGAAATCGTTCATGACCTCGGCCAGGGTCCGCCGTCGTACTTGGTTGTAGTTGCCTTGTCGCGAGCCCTCGTCGGCGAGGGCCGGCGCGGCGCCGGAAAAGAAGAAGCTATCCCACAGGGCGTTGTTCATGAGGTAGCTCATGTCACCGAAGGTGTGGCCGCCGATGTAGCTGGAGTTCGTGTGCGGGGCCCCTTGGGTCCAAGCCTTGTCGAGGGGTACGACCATCGAGGGGAAGGAGTTCCCAACCGTCCGGTACGGCATCCAGTCCCAAGTGCTCAGGTTGGCGTGCATTAGCTGTCCGAGCGATGTGGGAGGGGTGAGGGGAATCTCCACTTCGGTCGACCTGGCCACACCGGCGGCCCCGTGGGAGGAGCCTCCGAGCCCGTTGCCGCCGTTCGCGTTCGCCGCGTCGACCTGCAGCAGGGCGCTCCAGGAAGAGGTGACGCCGTTCAGGCCCAGTTCGTCTCCTCCGAAGAGCTGGGTCCGCAGGCTTGCCGTGCCGATACCCGGGAGCCCATTAAGCGCCGGATTCGAGGAGGTCTGGGGCAAGGGATTCGAGAACACCCAAGTCGGGTGGGCGGCCGGCACCGGGCTAGATTGGGCGGCGAACCAAGTCAGGACGTTGCGGTCATGGCTGGTCGTCCGGGCGGTGTCCGGCAGGCGAGCACGGGTGTCGAAGGCGGCGATGACGGGTCCTGGCGCAGTCTCGGCGACGGTGCGGATGGCCGAGACGGGGCCGATGATGACTGGGTTGCTGACGCTGCCGCCGTCACCTAGCTGGGTCACGCCAAAGTTGCTGCCGCCGACGTTGATGTAGTGGGCGTAGCTGGCGTAGGAATTGTTGCGGCTTGTCCCGAGCACCTCATCGAAGCCAAGGTCTTGGCCATCCGCATTGACGGTGTCATCGCGGAGCGACCTCTTCCAACCCGAATTGATGTAGATCCAGTGGTGCCAATACATGGAGCTGGTCAGGTCGATGCAGCATCTGACCTGGTCGTTGGCGGCGAACCGATAGGGTGCGGCGACGGTAGAAGCCTTGATGTCCGTGTGGAATCCGCCGGTGAAGTAGAAGCCGCGCTGCATGTTCAGGATCGGCACCGGCGTGCTCTCGTTGGAACGGTCGAGCGTGGACGCGTCGATCAGGTCCTTCGTTGTGAACACCGCAAACTCCCCGGGCTCAAGGGTCGTCGCGGGCACTACTGCCACGAGGTTCTCGGGGTTCGCCCCCGTGGCCGCGGAGGCCGCGGCCGTGAAGTTGTAGAGCGAGTCTATAAGGCGCGGTGTCGCGGTGGGGGCGAACGGCTGCGCCGGGTCGTTGCCGTTGTGGGTGAAGATCTGCAGGCGCATCTGGTCGAACTGCGAGAACACCAGCTTCAGCCCCCCTTTTACCCGCGGGTCGGGCTCGGCAGTCGCCGGCTCCTTGAGCTTAATCTTGATGTTGTAGGGGTTGTGCATGACCAGCACAGGCGTGCAGACCAGCTTCAGGGTGTAGTCTGCGCCCACGTTCACGCGCCTCAACGAGAACACCATGGAGAAACGGTGCACCGTCGGCATGTAGGCGCCCCGCACCGCCCGGGGGATGAAGCGGCCGACTCCATGCCCGGTCAAGTCGCCGCCTTTGAGCCCGTTGATCCATCCCAGCGGGTCGGGGGTGCTGTCGTAGCCGTCGGTGAACGGTGCGGTGACTTTGCCGCCGCCGGACCAAAGGGCATCGTCCAAGTCATAGCGTGCGTATTTGTGGATGCGGTATCCCCCCTTGTCGAATTGGTTGGTGTTCGGATAGAAGGCTCGGGCGCTGATGCCTGGGACGTTGGCCGTCCAGTCGACGTCCTTGTAAAGGCGGTAGTAATCGCGAACGAGATGCCAGAGCGGTCCGACCAACCGGCGCGGCTGCTTATCCCAAAGCGAATTCACCGTCGTCGGCGGAGCTTTGGAACTCGTGTCGGCCAGCGGCTGCCCCATCTCGTCCTCGCGGATGAAGACGGGGGTCCAAGCCAGGTAATTCGTCCCGGTCCCCCCGAGGTTTCTCCCTGGGTTGTCCGCGTTCAGCTCATGCATAGGGACCCAGACGCGCGGGCGTGGGTCGGGCGACGCAATTGTCCCTGGGTTGACCTTAGCCGTCCCGTAGCTGGGGAACCAAGAGCGCCTTTTACCCAGCATCAGGTCTGCGGTGTAGGCTTCGGTGACCGTTTCGTGGCCAGCCCCTGAGCCGAAGTCCGACTTGTCGAACTGGGAGTCGTCCATCTCGAAGGCCAGCGAGAGGTCTCGCCGAAGGCCGCCGCGGTAACTGTCGGCGAGGACGCCGGCCGACCAAAGGGTGTGGTGGTGGAAGGTCAACTTGCTTGCCGGAAGACCATTGGCCGCCGGGTCGTTATCACTGAAGCCCTTGAGCAAAGGCAGCGTCGAAGCAGTGACGATTCCGGATCGAGTCACTTCAAATGGGTCTACGCTCTTGTGGCCGAGGAGAAGTTCCGTGCCGCGTCGTCCCGGCGAGCGCAGGGCGGTGGAGGTGCTGAGCGAGGTGGGCGCTGGTTTGGATGGGTCGCGGATTTCGTTCAGGTGGAGGGCAGCTTTGACGCCTTCGTCTCCGACCCAGTAGGCGAAATTTCCCGTGGTGGAGTTCGGCGCTGCTCCCGGGAGGGGAATCTTTGGCAGCGCAATGCGTCCGTCGACGTCATCGCCGGTTCCGATGAGGCCATCCGGCCCAGGGTCAAGCGTGGCGCTGCCATTGCCGACCAAGGTCGCGAATGAATCGGGGTTTCCGCCCGCAAACGCCGATGGATAGTCGGTTTGCCACGGAGCCCAATAGCCTTGGGCGTAGTCGTTTGCGCCCGCTAAGCTTGTTGTCTGAAGGAGGTAGGGGTTGGAGTCGTCCAGCGGTTTCCCCCCCCGTCCGCTGATTAGCCATTGCGGCGGTTCATCAGGCTTGTCCGTTCGCCAGACTCCCGTCCAGTAGCGCTGGCCTTGGCCCGGGCGCAAGGTCCACGGTAGGGACACGTTAAACGGATTCGCGGGGGCTGGAGTGCATGCGAGTTCTCCAGTGGCGGTACTGCGCACGTCGGGGCCGGCCGCCTGCTGAAGGTGGGCCAAGGCGAGTCGCGCGGACATGGCCGCATTGAGCCGCGCCCGGGCTTTCAAGGCCGTCCATTTAGCCGCGCGTGTCTCTACGGTGATGAAGGCCGCTAAGACCAAGACCGTGAGGACAATCATGGACATGATTGTCAGCGACAATACCAAGGAAAACCCTTTCCGCGCCTTAAGTTCTCCTGAGGTCGCCGGTTTCACTTAACAAACTCTTTGTTTTTCGAGACCTTTTTGTCCGAAGCGACGCCGGCGGGGACGCGGAGTTCTTCAACGATGCGCTCTTCGATGCCCCGGATGACGATCATCCCGGGTTCGCCAGGGGCAGGTAAGAGGAAGAGGATGGAACGAATGTCCTCCAGCTGAAGCCAGCGCATGCCGCCGGCGACCTGCCAGCCAGCGTCCTCTTGTGGCAGGAAAAGTTGAGCTTGCCCATATTCGGACGCCTTGACCTTGGGGTGGATGACGAGGTCTTTACCGGCAGGGATGACCTGGTGCTCACCCGGTAGACTCAAGCCTACTGGTTTGGGGCAAAGGTTGAAGAACCGGAGGGTGCCGGCCGCCGCGACGCCTGAATGGTCCGGGATCAGGTTGAGTCGAGTGGCGTCACCCATGCCTGAGACGATGGCAATTAACTTCGTTTCTCCAGGGGGGATGTCCGCCGTCGCCAAGGCGACCGGGGGAGCCTTTGGGTCGGGGGATTCGGGCGCGCTGAAGACGCTAAACTTCCCGGCTTTGGCTTGGCTGCTGATCGGAGAAGTCAGGCTATGGGAATAGAGCTTCACCGCCGCCGGCTTGCCGGCCTCGTCGACCACGATGACCTCCCTCTGGGGAGCGTCGAAACTCATCAGTTTGACGGATACCGGGGTTACTTCCGGAGTCGGCAGAGACGCCGCAAAAATGACAAGACTCATCCACATGAACCTGATTCAGACGCCCGCCCCGGACGGGTCTATGCAATAGCGAAAGGCGCCGGGTTCTTTCACCTGCTGGACACGAAACAGACTCGCAAGCGACACCTGCCGCTCACACGCTTTTGTGTCATTTATGACAATGTCTTGCCAGTTTATTCACAAACGGTTGCGTGTAACTTGCGGTTATTTCCGGCTGTGCAGTCGAGAGTGCCCCC
>RFQN01000200.1 GCA_009924965.1 Verrucomicrobiota bacterium | reverse complement strand
TGATGCCCAACGAATCGGCGACGGCCCTGAGGATCTCGACTTCGGCCGGCTCCGCCACGTCGTCATGCAGCATGGCCACGCCGCAGGCGCGGACGAAGCGACGACGTTCAAAGACGCTCTGGCGCGCGATCAAGGCTAAGGCTTCGTCGACCTTCTGCAGGTCCACTTCCGCGGCCGGGAGGATCTGCGTCGAGAGGTCGGGTCGCGCCAACTCCGCCACGCCCAAGGCAAAGGCCTCCCGTTGCTCCGCCGCAGATTCGCTGGAGGTGTAGACCACCGCGGCCAAGACCAAGGCGTAACTGGCCGAGAGGCTGACCATCGGCGGCGGCCCGGCAGGGTCGACGGCGTCAAGGTAGCGCCGCATGGAGGCCTGGACAAGCAGGACGATGAGGCCGTCGTTGGCGTCGTAGCCGACTTTCTGGATAGCGAGCCGGAAGAGGGCCTGCTGCGCCTTCGAGAGTTGCCGTAAGGCCGGCATGGAGAGGTCCAGCAACGGGACCCGCGAGCCCGCCGGTAAAGCCTCTAACTGCGGGGAAAGCCTCATGGCCTCCACGACGACTTCGCCGCCGGCCAGCCCACGCGCGGTCTGCAGCTGCTGGGCGCGTAGCTCGGGGCTCTGCCGCAAGATCAGGCCCAACACGATCGCCATCGCGCCGATGGGGTCGGCCGTCGCGGCGCGCAGTTCCATCGGCAGCGTGCCATGGAAACCGACGGCTTCCTGAATCTCCAGATTGGTCGGGATGCTGCGGGTGCGGGCGGGACGAATCGGCGGCGGGATGGCCGGCACGGCCCGACCAGCCAGCCCGTTGATCGGCTCATCCGCGACCTCCACGGGCTCGACGTCCGGGATCACTCCGTCGAAGCTGGGCTGCAAACGGCGGATGCGCTCGCCGATCGGCGGGTGCGAAGAAAAGAGGAATTCCATCACGCCGCCTGTCGACGAAAAGTAGAGGTGCTGCGCCTCGAGTTCGTTCGCGGCGGCCTGCCGCTGGCCGCCCTTAAACCCAGCAATCTTTTTGAGGGCGCCAGCCAAGCCGTCCGGATTGCGCGTGAACTGCACCGCGGAGGCGTCCGCGAGGTATTCGCGCTGGCGCGAGACGGAGGCCTGGATGATGCGGGCGAAGAAGACGCCACCGAGGCCCAAAAGGAAAACGACGAGGCCAGCCAAGGCCACCGGGACGGCGACCTTGGCGCTGTCCTTGTCGTCGGCATGCCGCATCAACCGCATCAGGATGTAGCCGAGCTGCGAGAGGGCCGTCAGGCCCGCGATGGTTCCGATGATCCGCAGGTTGAGCTTCATGTCGCCGTTGCCGATGTGGCTGAACTCATGCGCCACGACGCCCTGGAGCTCATCGCGCGTGAGGTAGGTCAAGGCGCCTCGGGTCACGGCCACGGCGGCGTCCTGCGGATGATTACCCGCGGCGAAAGCGTTGATGGTCGTATCGCCATCGACGACATAGCAGGCCGGCATCGGCAAGCCCGCGGCGAGCGACATTTCCTCGACGATGTTCAGGAAGCGGCGTTCAGCCAGGTCCTGCGTCTTCGGCGACACCGGCCGGCCGCCGAGGCTCTGCGCGACGAAGGCGCCGCCTTGGGCGAGCTCGCTGATGCGAACCAAGCTGGTGCCGACAATGACCGCCAAGGCCGTGCCCGTCGTGGCGAAGGCCAGCTTCGGCTGGAACCAATTGATCGGCGCGTTGCCCACCGTCCAGACCCACTTGCCGTAGACGGCGATGGCGTAGAGGCTGCCGGTCAGGATGAGCACGGCCAACACCAAGAGCACGACGAGGGTCGTCGTGCGTCCCCGAGCCTCGTCTTGGGCCCGGAAAAAATTCATGGTGGCCGCCATGGGGCGACGCTGGGTTTAGGCGACCGGCGGTTCGGCGAAGAGGCGACGGTAGGCCACCGTAACCATCAAGCCCTGCAGCGGCAAGGTCGCGAAGATGCCGATGAAGCAGGCGATGAAGCCGAGTTCCGAGACGAGGTTAGCGACGAGGAGGAGCAGGAAAGCCCAGCCCCAGTGCGCGGTCACCGCCTGACGGCTCATCTCCATGCACTCCCAGAAGGACCCACGGCGGTCAGCCAAAAGGCTCCAGGACCAGCACCAAGCAATCGCGAGGTAATAACCGGGGATGAAGCACATCAGGAAGCCCACCAACAGGAACGGGAGCATGACTAACATCATCAACCACGAGGAACCGAACTGCTCGAAGCCGCTGAAGAGATCCTCCATGCCGGCCGGCTTCCCGTCCAAGACCTTTTCAAAAAAACGGCTCAAGCCAATCGTCAGCGGCGGGATGGTGATCAGGAAGCAGCAAAGCAACCCATACACCAGGTTCACGAGCACGATGTTCCAGAAGTCCCGCTTCAAGGCATCGAAGGACTGCGTGAGGCAGATGCCGATGTCGAAGGGGTTCTGCGCGTTCCGGGCCCGCTGGACGCGACCGAGCTGCTCAGGATTAAGGGTAGCAAAGAGTCCCATGAGGATGCGCGGCGGGCTTAGAACTTCACCGTCGGAGCGGCCTTCTCGGCTTCGTTCTCAATCTTGAAGAACTCGGCGGGGAGGAAACCGAAGGAGTTCGCGACGAAGACGTTCGGGAAGACTTCACGCGAGGTGTTGTATTCCTGGACGGAGTCGTTGTAGGCCTGACGGGAGAAGGCGATGCGGTTCTCGGTCGAAGCGAGTTCTTCCATCAGCGAACGCATGGTGGCGTCGGCCTTGAGCTGCGGGTAGTTCTCCGAGACCATCAAGAGACGGCCCAAGGCGCCACTGAGGGTGGACTCGGCCTGAGCGAGGTCGCGCATGGCGGCGGGGTCGGTCGGGCTGCCGGCGAAACGGACGTTGGCCTGCGTGGCCTTGGCGCGGGCTTCGACGACGGCGGTCAGGGTGCCGCTCTCGTGGGCCATGTAGCCCTTGGCGGTCTCGACGAGGTTGGGGATCAGGTCGTGACGACGCTTCAGCTGCACGTCCACCTGCGAGAAGGCGTTCTTGAAGCGGTTCCGCAACCCGACGAGGGTGTTGTAGATGCCGACCAGGAAGAGGCCGAGGAAGACGAGGACGCCTAGGACGACAAGGAGGGCGATGACGATGATTGATCCCATAGTGCCATCGAAACTACCCCCTACCCTGTGCTCCGCAAGTCCGACCGAACCGGGTCGTATTATAAATAGGCCTCGGCTTTCCAGAAAGGCCTTCCCGGCCCTGATTTAAGGGAGTTCCGAGAGCTTCCGGCAGACTTCGTCGATCAGAAAAGCCGGGGTGGAGGCACCAGCGGTGACGCCGACGACGGCGTACCGTCCGAGGGCGCTGAAATCGAGCTCGGCGGCGGTCTCGACGTGGAAACAAGGCATGCCCTGGATTTCGACGAGTTTGGCGAGCTTGACGGTGTTCGCGGAGTGGCGCCCACCGATGACGACGATGGCCTGGCAGCCTTGCTGCTGGAGGTCGC
>RFQN01000199.1 GCA_009924965.1 Verrucomicrobiota bacterium | reverse complement strand
GAGCCCACCCCCAGCAAGCCCGCCGCCAAAGACAGCCCGAAGACCGCCCAGCCCGAGCCGAACGCCGCCCCCCAGGGGCCCAAGCTCAAATCCCTCAACCTCTCCCCGAAACGCGGCACGCCCATCGAGGTCCGTTTCATCATCCCGCCGAACATCGCCACGGCCGCGCAGCGCGATGAGATCATCTGCCGCCTCGAACTCCGCATCGACGGCGTCCAGACGGCCCCGGAGAACATCGACCGCACCAAGGCCTGGACCATCGAGCCGGACACGGTCTTCTTCCTGGCCATCCTCGAGAACCTCTGCAGCGGCAAGCTGCAGGGACTCCTCCCGCTGTCCCGCCGCCACCTGCGTCAGCTCCTCGGCGTCGGCAAGGGCCTCGCCATCTTCCGCATGGCCAACGCGCCCGACGCCCCGCTCGCTTGGGAAGGCGACACGTTGGCCGGCGTGCACGCACACCTGCAGGACCCCGAAAGCACCCCGCAGACGACGCACAGCGGCGAACCGCTCGACGACGAGAAGGAAGAGATCCGCTCCCAGGACAGCGGCGAAGAGGACACCCCGTGGGTCGACGGCTCCATGAAGTGGCTGCGCATCCGCCTGCCCCAGAAGTCCAGCGGCCCCGTCTCCGAGCTCCGCGAAGTCCTGCAGCGCAACGGCTTCGTCCTCGAGACCGCCACGCGCGAATGGTACCTCAACGGCACGATCCAGGTCCTCAACTTCCTGGCCCGCCACCACAAGGTCCTGTGCATCGACAACGACTCGTATTTCACGAAAAACCTGCGGCACTCGCTGCGTAACGTCGACTTCGCCAAGGCCAAGTGCGACGCGGCGGAAGAGACCGGCGGCTTCCGCTTCGCCATCGGCATCGACCCGGAAGGCAAGAGCTCCAAGGTCGTCCAGGAAGCGCTCAAGAGCGGTCGCATGTTCTTCTACACGGACCGCGGCCCGCGCCTCATCACGCCCGAGCTGATGGACTCGATCCGCAACGCGCAGCGCCGCATCACCGGCGAGGCCAAGCGCGACGTCGACCTTGACCTCAACCTGAAGATCGGCTTCGCCGACCTCGCCAGCGCCGACGCCATCGCCGAGGAGCTGCAGGCTGCGTTCGCCCCGCCGGAAGCGTGGGCCAAGCGTTCCGACGCCATCCGCAACCTTTCCAAGCTGCAGCCAGCGCCCATCCGCCCGGAACTCTCCCAGATGCTCCGCCTGTACCAGCAGGTCGGCGTGGCCTGGCTCTGGCATCTCCATAATAACCACCTCGGCGGCCTGCTCGCCGACGAAATGGGCCTCGGCAAGACCGTCCAAGCCCTGGCCTTCATGGAAGTCGTGCGCCGCGAACGCCCCGACGACGGCCCTTGCCTGGTGGTCTGCCCGGCCTCGCTCGTCGAGAACTGGCGCCGCGAAGCCCGCCGCTTCACGCCGGCGCTCAAGGTCCTCGCCCACCATGGCCAGTCGCGCGAATCGTCGCCCGAATACCTCAAGCGCTTCGACCTCGTCATCACGTCCTACGGCACCTTGGCCCGCGACGTCGGTTCCTTCGCCCTCGTCCACTGGGGCACGGCCACCTGCGACGAAGGCCAGAACATCAAGAACCCGCGCGCCCAGGCCACCAAGGCCGTGAAGCAGATCATCGCCAAGGGCCGCTACATCCTGACCGGCACGCCGGTCGAGAACTCACTCGAGGACCTGCGCTCGCTCTTCGGCTACCTGATGCCGGGCTACCTGCCCAAGCCGGAAGAACGCCTCGCCTCCGAGGACCGCAAGTGGCACGACGACCGCCTGCTGCAGATGGCCGCGCCCTATATCCTGCGTCGCGCCAAGGTGGCCGTCGCCCCGGAGCTCCCACCGAAGATCGAGCAGATCATCTACTGCGACTTCGAAGAGAACCAGAAGAAGTTCTACGACGAGATGCAGGAGACGACCCGCCAGGAGATCTTCGACATGGAGATGAGCGGCGCCAAGGACAACGCCATCCGCATGGCGGCCTTCAACCAGCTCCTCCGCCTCCGCCAGATCTGCGCCGACCCGCGCATCCTCGACCCCAAGATGGACGAGGCCGACTCCGCCAAGCTCCAGGCCTTCCTCGAGCTCCTGGAGGAATCCGTCGACGCCAACCACCGCATGCTGGTCTTCTCGACCTTCGTCTCGGCGCTCACGATCATCCGCAAGGCCCTCGAGGCCCGCGGCATCCCCTACTGCTACCTCGACGGCTCGACCAACGACCGCCAAGGGGTCTGCGACCAGTTCAATTCCACCCCGTCCATCCCCGTCATGCTCATGTCCCTCAAGGCGGGCGGCACCGGCCTCAACCTCACCGGGGCCGACACGGTCGTCCACTATGACCCCTGGTGGAACCCCGCCGCCGAGGCCCAAGCCACGGACCGTGCCCACCGCATCGGCCAGACCAAGACGGTCACGAGCATCAAGCTCATCGCCGCCGGGACCATCGAAGAACGGGTCATGGACCTCCAAAAGTCCAAGTCTGAGATGTTGCGTAAGCTCCTCAGCGAATCAGACTCGGTCTCGTCTGCCCTCAGCCTCGACGACATCAAGGCCCTCTTGTCGGTCTAACCCCTCCCCATGCTTTCCAGCCTCATTCGCCGCAACCGCCCCCGGAGCGAGATGTCGTTCCTGGAGCACCTCGATGACCTGCGCGTCTCGATGGTGCGCGTCCTGGCGGTCTTCATGGTCGGCTTCATCACGGCCTTGATCTTCTACGATAAGATCCCGGCCTTCCTCAACCTACCGCTCAACTGGGCCAAGCATCCCGAGACTTCCCCCATCGGCTTCCTCATCGGGGCGGCCGAACCTTCCCTGCAGGCCCTCGGCGACCTCCGGGAGTTCACCTTCATGGGCGTCTGGTCAGTCCTCATGTACGCGGCCGTCGCCGCCGGTATCGGCATCGCTTCCCCTGTCTTTCTCTACGAAGTCGTGCGCTTCGTGGGCCCCGCCCTGACCGACAAGGAAAAGCGCGGGCTGATGCCCTTCTGCATCGCGGCGCTCATCCTCTTCTTCTGCGGAGCGGCGCTGGCCTTCCTCTGGCTCACGCCGATGTCCGTGCAGGTCTGGCACCACTTCGCCCACGGAATGGGCATCGAGGTGACGTGGCAGGCTTCCGACTACTATTCGTTCGTGACGATGATGAGCCTGCTCACAGGCCTGACGTTCCAGTTCCCGCTGGCCCTCATCATCCTGATGTGGCTCGAGTTGGTCCGCCCGCGGACGCTGCTGAACTCCTGGCGCGGCATGCTCTTCGGCATCCTCGTGCTCGTCGCCCTGATCACCCCGATCGGAGAACCGATCTCGCTCTGCATCCTCACGGGCATCCTCTTCTGCTTCTACCTCGTCGCCGTCGGCGTCGGCACCGCTATTGTCCGCCGCAAGCGCATTGCGCGCGGCGACAAGCCGAACCCCGAGGACGACGATTTGGACGACGATGATGATGGC
>RFQN01000198.1 GCA_009924965.1 Verrucomicrobiota bacterium | reverse complement strand
GCCCCGTGCTCTGCCTCGCCGCGGCGCAGGCCTTCCAGCCGACTGCCGACGCCCGCCACGCGGCGACCGCGCTTGAGTGCATCCACACGTATTCGCTCATCCACGACGACTTGCCCTGCATGGACAACTCCGACCTCCGTCGGGGCCGTCCATCCTGCCACAAGGCGTTCGATGAAGCCACCGCCCTGCTCGCCGGCGACGCCCTGCTGCCGCTGGCGTTCGCGTTGTTGGCCCAAGGCTACGCCGACCGGCCCGAACTCGCCCGCCGGCTCGACGTTGCTCGTCGGTGGCCAGACCGAAGACATGGGTGGCCTGGCCGCCGGCGCCGATGCGGACCGCCTCGAATTCATCCTGCTCGGCAAGACGGCCGCGATGCTCAGCGCCCCGCTGGCGATGGGCGCCCTGATCGGGGGAGCCTCCGACGTCGACGTCGAGCACTGCCGTCGCGCTGGCCGCGCCGCCGGCATCGCCTTCCAACTGGTCGACGACCTCTTGGATGGCTCCGCCAACGCTGCGCAACTCGGCAAGCCCGTCGGCGCCGACGCCCAGAACGGCAAGTTCACTTACCCGGGCCTGCACGGCGTCCCGGCGACCCAAGCGCGCATCCAGGCGCTCACGGCCGAAGCCAACGAGCACCTCGCCGCCTGCCGTGGCGACACCGCCTTCCTGCGCACGCTGATCACGCGCATGGCCAGCCGCGACCGTTAAGCGGCGCGGGTCAGTCGTCGGTCCGTAAGGCCGTCCCAGGCAACTGTTCCGGCAACCAGCCGTAATAGGTCCCCAACCACAGCCGCCAAGCGAGCGGATGGAGGAAAGGCGGCACCAGCAACGCGGTGGCGGCCGCGATCTTCACGGCCGTCAAGCCACTGACCCAGCCTTGGGCGTAGCAGAACAACAAGATCGGCAGCACACCGAAGGCCGTCAGCCCGTAGTTCCAGACGATGGCGCCGAGGAAGAACCCTTCCTTACGTCGCAACACCATGCCGCAGTTTCCGCAGGCGGCGGGGGTGTCGGTCAGGCGACGCCAGAAACCTTGGCCAGAAGTCGGCTGGACGGGCTGGGCGCAGTTCGGACAACGCCCCCGCGCGCAGCGGGTGAAGAGGTCGAAGCGGAAGGCCACGGACCCAGCCTAGCCCGTCCGGCCCCGCTGTAAAGCAAAGGGCCGGCTTCCTTGCGGAAACCGGCCCTGGAGAGCGGAGCGAGGTCGCTTATTCGGCGGCCGTCTCACCCACCTGGAAGCGGGTGAAGCGCACGATCGAAACCTCTTCGCCGACCTTCTTGGAGAGTTCGGCGAGGAGCTGGGAGACCTTCTTCTCGGGGTCGCGGAAGAACGACTGCTCGAGGAGGCAAACGTCGGCGAAGTACTTGTCGACGCGGCCGGAGATGATCTTCTCGATGTTCGAGAGCTGCGCCTTCTTGCGGGCTTCGGAAGCCACGAACTGCTTCTCGGCCACGACGATGCGCTTTTCGAGCTCGGCGATGGCTTCCGCGTTCTTGGCGGCCTGCTGTTCGACGAGCTGGCCCTTGTAGTCTTCGATCACGCGCTTGCACTCGTCGATCGCCTTGTCGGCTTCCGACTTGGTGAACTCGAGGGCGATTTCGCGCTCCTTGGCGACGACTTCAGGGGAGACTTCTTCGCGACGGACGAAACGGCCGTTGTTCGCGACGACCTGCATCGCCATCTGGCGAGCGAAGTCGGCGACGTCCGCATGGGCGGCGCCGGCGGCGGACTTCGTCGAGAGCTCGATGAGGACGGCGATCTTGGCGCCGGTGTGGACGTAGGCGGAGACGCGGCCGTTACCGGAAGCGGCGAACTTGAGGACGCGGGAGACCTTGAGGTTCTCGCCGATCTTCGTGACCTGGTCGTTGAGGAAGTCGTTCACCTTGCGGGAAGCGTCCGCGTGGTAAGGTTGGTCGAGCAGGTTGTCGACGCCGTTACGGGAAGCCTGACCGACGAGGTCCTTGGCGAGGGCGACGAAGGCTTCGTTCTTGGCGACGAAGTCCGTCTCGCAGTTCAGTTCGAGGAGCGTCGCGGACGTGCCGGAAGCGTCGACCTGGACGGCGAGCATGCCTTCGCTGGCCTTGCGGTCAGCCTTCTTGTTGCGCGTCGCGATCCCCTTGATGCGGAGGATCTCGACGGCCTTTTCCATGTCGCCGTTGGCCTCGGTGAGGGCCTTCTTGCAATCCATGAGACCCGCGCCGGTACGCTGGCGCAGATCGTTGACCGTCTGGGCGGTGATAGCGGACATGGCGGGATTACTTGGTGGTCTTGCGCGGACGAGCGGTCTTGGCAGCACCCTTGGCTTCTTCGCCTTCGGCGCCTTCGCTGGCCTTCATCAGCTCATCGGAGATGGTGACTTCGGGCTGGGCGTTCTCCGTGGCTTCACCACGGGAGAGAGGGGTCACGGTCTTGCGCGGGTTGGCGTCGACCTTGCGGCGAGCCAGACCGTTCTGGACGGCCTGGGAGAGGACTTCGACGACCAAGCGGATGGACTTGGCGGCGTCGTCGTTGCCCGGGATCGGGAACTTGAGGACCGAAGGATCGGAGTTCGAGTCGCAGAGGCCGATCACCGGGATCTTGAGGCGGTTGGCTTCGTTGACGGCGATGGCTTCGTGCTTGGTGTCGATGACGATCATCGCGGCCGGGAGGTCGCGGTATTCGAGGAGGCCTTCGAAGTTGCGCTGCATGCGGGCCATCTCACGACGGACAGCGGCGCCTTCCTTCTTGTGCATCTTGGCGAGGGAACCGTCCTGCTCCATCTTCAGGTAGGTGCGGTAGGACTCGAGCGACTTCTTGATGGTCGCGAAGTTGGTGAGGGTGCCGCCGAGCCAGCGGTTCACGGCGAAGGGCATGCCGGTCGCCTTGGCGGCGGCGCGGACGACTTCCTGGGCCTGGGGCTTGGTCGCGACGAAGAGCACTTCCTTGCCCTTAGCGGAGACGTCTTCGAGGTAAGCGGCCGCGGCGGCGAGGCACGCATGCGACTTCTCGAGGTCGATGATCGACACGCCGTTGCGGTGGTCGAAGATGTACGGACGGGACTTGGGATTCCAGCGACGGGTCTGGTGGCCGAAGTGCACGCCAGCGTCGAGGAGGTCTTTTACGGTGATGTTCATGGTATTTTTAGCTCCGTATCCCGCTTCCTGCCGAAGGAGAGGACATTGGATCAGGTGTATTTGACTGCAGTTTTGGTTGGAATGTCGGAAGCAATCGGCGGTCGCTCCCAACGGTGGAAAGGGGTTTCAAACACCCCCCACCCCCTCTGGCAAGGGAAAAAGGGGTATTTTAGGCTGACAACCGACGGGGGGTCGGCACGTTGCTGGCTTCATGTTGTGGGTCTACCGCATCCTCTTTCTGCCCCTCCTGCTCCTGGCCTCGCCTTATTATCTCTGGCGAATGCTGCGCCGCGGGGGGTACGGGGCCGGGTTTAGCCAGCGGCTAGGCTTCCTGCC
>RFQN01000197.1 GCA_009924965.1 Verrucomicrobiota bacterium | reverse complement strand
TCGCGCAAGGTTAACCCCATGGCCTTGAGGGTGGCTTCGTGCTTGGCCCAGGCGTGGGCAAAGGTTTCGGCCGGCAAGCGGGACATACGAATGCGCGCCGCCACGGCTTCACCCAAGTAACGCTCGGCGACGTCCAAGAGTTCCGGGAAGTTCCGCACGAGGACCGCGTCGCACCCAAGCTGCGCCTGCGCTCCTAGGGCCACCCAGCCGTCCTGACCATCGTAAGAAAGAGACACCCGCCACGAGAGGTTCTTCAAGACCGGTCCCGTGGGGGTCTCGACGAGCTCGACCTCGGGCCCGAACCATCTTCGCAGGCTCTCCAGCAAAGCGCTGCGCAAAGCCGCCCGAGCCGACGAACCGCGGCCGATGTCTGGCAGGCGTAGGAGATAGACGTCGTGCCGCTGCGGGGCCGGCACGCCGATGGTTCCGGGCAGATCGTAGACCTTCATCTTAAGACCGCGGGGCCGGGGCCGAAGGCGTCCCTTCCCATGATGTGCCCGCCGGGGTCTGTTCCCCCTTGGCGACCAAGGTCAAAGGCCCGAGGCGACAGTCGTCGCCGACGCTGGCGTCGTAAAGCACCGTGGCCCGCACGCCTAAAGTCGCGCGGGCACCGACCTTGACCAACCCGATGCGCATGACGCGGTCTTCGAAGAGGTGCGTCTGCGGTCCGCTGTGCTCGTTGAGCTCGGCCCCAGCGCCGATCGAGACGCAATCGAACTCCGTCAGGTCGGTGGTGTTGATCCAGGTTCCTGGCCCGATCTTCGCGCCAAGCAGACGTAATGCCCAAGGGAGCATCGGGGTGCCGCGCAGGTAGTTGAGCACCGCCGGGACAGCCAAGGATTCATGCAGGATCGTCACGGCCTCGCTGAGCCACACGAACAGCGTCCACATCGGCGCCAGACGTGGACGATAGCGGCCGACCAGCAGCCACTTCATCGCCCAGACGAAGGTGAAGGCCACCCCGGCGTACAGGAAGCCAGCGCAGGTCAACGCGAGCGCGAAACCGGCCCAGTCCTCGTCGGTGAGGTAGTCCATGGTCTCGTAGACGGTGACGTAGCCCACGGCGATGACGAAGGCCAATGGCACCACGATGCGCAGGCCTTCGATGCAGGCCCGCGCCAACCGGCGCGCCCAGCTGGGGCGGAAGGTCAACGCCGGATCCTGCTCTGCGATGGTCTCGCGGGCCGGCAAGAGCATCGGCGGCGACCCCATCCAGGTCTGGCCTGCCTGCATCTGCTCGTTGCGCGGGGAACTCGACTGCACGCCGAGGAGGAAGTCGGGCGGGAACGTGGTGCCATCGGGCACATAGGCACCGTTGCCGACGAACGAGCGGGCGCCGATGCGGGTGCGTCGCAACACCATCCAGCCGCCGCGTTGTTCTTCATCCCCCAGCATCGCGCCGTCCGCGATGAACGATTCATCGCCCAGTTCGAGGAGTTCGGGCACCACGCCTTCGGCGGTCGAGACTTCGGCGTCGCGCCCGACCTTCGTGCCGAGCATGCGCAACCAGGTGCCGACATACACCGACGCGTACAGCCCATGCAGGACCTGCAAGGAAGCGTCGAGGATCGCCGACAGCTGCCACTTCCAGAAGTAGGCGCCACTGTACCAGGAGAACCGACCCGTCCGTTGCCGCGGAAGGCACTCGCGCAGGAGACCTGCCAGGCAACCCGTGACGACCAGCAGGATGGCCGCGGCGGGAATAGCCAGGAGGAAGAAAATCGGGAAGGTCTCCCACCAAGCGCGCTCGGACTCGAAAAGGTCTAACCAGTGGGCGTCGATGTAGTCGATGGCGACGAAGCTCGGGAAGACCGGGACATAGAAAAGCACTGCGACCAAGGCCGCGCCGAAGGCGAACGCCAAGCAACGGCCATAACGGACCCAAAGCCCGGGTGTAGGCGGCGGAGCCGGTGCTTCGTCGTCGCGCGCGATCGGACGAGCCGGGGCGCCCGCCCAGGTCTCGCCGGCGGGGATATGCTTCGACTCGGCCAAGGCGGACTGACCCGCGAGACGGGCGCCGTCCCCGACGGAGGTGTCGTTCTCGAGCACGGCGTACGAATCCACGGCCGCACCTCGGCCGATGACGATGCGCCCGATGATGAGGCGACCGCCTTCCACGCGGGCGTTCTCCAGGTTCACGAAGGTCCCCAGACAAGCGCCGTCGCCGATGGTCAGGAGTTCCGGCACCGAGACCGTGACCGAGTTGATGAGGCACCCTCGACCGACCCGAGCGCCCAGCAGACGGAGATGCAAGGACTTCCAAGGCGTCCCGGAAATGAGGTAGACGGCCGGAATCTCGTTCAGACGAGCCCCGAGCCACCAGCGGAAATAGGTGACGCCCCACAACGGATAGTTCCCTGGACGCAACTTCCCGACGAGCGTCCGGCGGAGCACGATCCCCAGCGGGAAAGACAGCGCCAACGCGGCCAAATAAGTCGCCAAGGCCGCGAGGATGGCGACGGCCATGCTGTCCTCGGCATCGCCGGTCAGCAGGTGGTAAGCGAAGAAAGGCGCCAACCACTGGAACATGTGCAGCAGCACCAGGAACGGCAGGCATGCCGCCTGGGCGCAACCGCACCAGAAGCGCCGGGCCAACGGAGCGGCCTCATGCGCGGGCAAGGCACCCGACGTCGTCGCGGCCCCCAGCGTGGCCATCGCCTTAGCCAACGCCCCGATCTGTCGATGGCGATAGACATGTTGCACCCCGATGCCGGCATAGCGCGGATCACGCCGCAGGCGCGTCACCAGCCGCGCGGCCAGCAAGGAGTGCCCGTTAAGGTCGGAGAAGAAATCGACTTCGGGGGCCAAGCGTCGACCGGGAAAGAATTCCGCCAGCACCGCTCGCAGGGCGGCTTCATGTTCATCGGCGGCGGCCGGGCTGGCAGCCGACGCGGCCACCTGCAGTTCCCGGCGGCGCAAGGCGCCCATGTCGACCTTGCCAGAGCTCAACCGCGGCATGCTCTCCAGGACTTCGATGTGCGCCGGCAGCATGTAGACGGCGAGGCGACGAGCCAAGGCCTCCCGAAGGTCGGGCACGCTGGGGGCCGCACCGCTGGCCACGATGAAAGCCACGATTTCATCGCTGCCTGCAAAGGATCGCACCACCGCCGCCGCCGTGCCGACGCCAGGCTGGTCGGCCAGGGCCGCGGAAATCTCGTCCAACTCGATGCGGAAGCCGCGCAGCTTGACCTGGTTGTCCACGCGGCCGAAACAATGGATGTCACCGTCGGGCGCGAGACGACCGAGGTCACCGGTCAGGTAGGCCCGCTGGCCGTCGATGAGCACGCGGCCATCCGCGATCGCCTCGTGGACCTTGTCCTCGACGCGGGCGTTGCGCCGCCGCCGCTGGGCCTGGGCGCGCATGACCGCCGCGGCGTCGACATGCGCCGCCCCGCCCGGGCCGCGCGGCGCCAGCGCCGCGGCCTCGGCGAGCAGGTCCTCCACCAGCTCG
>RFQN01000196.1 GCA_009924965.1 Verrucomicrobiota bacterium | reverse complement strand
GGTCATCCTCGGCGGTGGCACGCTCTCGGCCACCAGCACGTTCTCCCTGGCGGCGACCCGCGGCCTGACCCTCACTGCGGCCTCGACCATCGACGTCGCCAGCGGCGCCACGCTGACCGACACGACGGCCATTGCAGGTGCGTATGACCTGACCAAGACCGGTGGCGGCATCTTGACCCTCACCGCGCCTGCCGCCTTGGCCGGTAACCTTAACATCAACGCGGGTCGCGTCACCTTGGCGATGCCTGGCAATGCCGTCGGCTTCGCGCCGGTCGTCTCCGGCAACGTCACGCTGGGCAACGGCACCAACGCCGTCGAACTCTTCATGGGCACGGATGGCTCCACCTCCGCCACCCGCACGCAGGAACTGAACGGCGCCAACGTCCTCACCTTCGCCAACGGTGGCTACACTGCGATCTTGGACGTCCGCGGTTCCGTCCAGGCTGTCCGTGGCTTGGCCTCCGCGGCGACCAACGCCGGTTCGCTCATCCAGAACACCGGGGTCCAAGGCGCCCTCCGTCTCGTTTCGCAGGCGGGCGATGACTACACCTACGTCGGCGCCTTCCGTTCGTCGCCCGGTGTCCTGAACCTCTTCTCCAGCGGCCTCGGCACGCAGCGCTTCCTGGCTCCGGCCGGCGCTGGTCTCGCGGAGACCTTTGGCCAGATCGCGGTCTATTCCGGTACGGTCAGCATGGGCGGTATGGCCAGCCTCGGCGCCTCCTCCGTCGTCATCGACCCGAAGGGCGTCTTCCAGCTCGAAGGCACGAACAACGTCAACTTCCCGCTGCCGCTCGTCGGCGGTGGCCTCTTCAACGTCACCACGACGGGTGTCGTCACGCTGAACGCGGCGGCCGGCAACTTCGGCGGCGCCATCACCGACTCGGCCGGTACCTTGCGCGTGGTCAACAACGCTGCGCTCGGCGGCACGGGTTCCAACGTCACCATCAGCAACGGCGCGACCCTCGACGTCTTCGGCAACAACGCGACCGTCAATAAGCAGTTCGTGGTCTCCGGCACCGGTGTCGGCGGCCTCGGCGCCATCGTCAACAGCTCGACGACCGCGGCGACGAACTTCATCCGCAACCTCCGCCTCGCCGGCGACACCACCATCGGTGGCGCGAACCGCTTCGACCTCTTCGACCAGGGCAGCGGCAACTACGGCCTGCTCGACATGGGTGGCTACACCCTGACCAAGACGGGCGCCGGTTTCGTCAAGATCTCCTATGTCGCCCCGGTGGCCAACGTCGGCAACATCGTCATCAATAGCGGTCAGCTCTCCATCGAGGCCACGACCGACCTAGGCCAGAGCACGGGCAAGACGATCACCATCAACAACGGTGGCCAGCTGAACTTCTACTCGACCGTCGCCCGCAACAACGCCGGCATCATCATCAACGACGGCGGCACGCTGTTCAACCAGAACGCCAACATGATCTGGTACGGCAACGTCACCGGCAACGTCGGCACCAGCATCATCAACACCGGCGGCAACGCCACCGGCAACGACATCAAGATCGCCGGCTCGCTCATCGGCGCCGGCACCGTGGCCAAGACCGGTAATTCCTACCTCTTCATCCTCGGAGACAGCTCGACCTTCACGGGCACGCTGCGCGCCGACCAGGCCAACACCATCATCGGACGCTACTACGTCGACCCCAACGAGAACCAGACCGCGACCAACACCGCGGGTACCTTGGGCGCCACGGCCACGGCCTTCGTCAACGGCGGCAACATCATCCTCTCCCGCACCGACGACATCACCTTCGGCTCCGCCATCGGCGGCAACCTGGGTATCTTCTACCAGGGCTCGCAGGCTTGGGCGGTGCCGGTGGTCGGCGGTAAGGTGACCTACACGGGCGCCGTCACGCTCCAGAACGCCGCGACCTTGCAGGTCAACAACGGCTTGGCCGAATTCGCGGCTGGCACGGTCGCCGGCACCGCCAACTACTCCCTCCAAATCAACCAGCCGGGCGCGGTCAACGCCACCGGCGCCTACGCCAACCCGCAGGCTTGGTTGGCCTCGAACAAGATTGCGACGGGTTCGACGGGCTCCCTCGCCTTGACGGGCGACAGCAGCCAGAACCTGAACTTCGCCGGTTACACGACCCTGATGCTCGGTGCCTCGGTCGACTCCGTCTACTCCGGCGTGCTCACCCCGGCCGGCAACACCTACGTCCTCGGCGGCGGCGGCGCCAAGCTGACGGTCGCCTCGAACCTCACGGGCCCGAACAACCTCAGCGTCGGCGCCCGCAGCGGCTTCTACTCCTCGCAGGGCAGCGTGGTCCTGACTGGCACGAACACCTTCACCGGGACGACGACCATCTCCGGCGGCACGCTGACCTTCGGCGCCAACGCCCTCAGCGCGGCGGCTGACCAGATCACCATCAACGACGCGGGCGCGCTCGTGGCCACCGGCGCCTACAACGGCCTGGCGGCTTGGATCAACGCCGGCCGCATCGCCACCGGCTCCGCCGGCACCTTGGCCCTCGCGGCGGATTCTGCCGACACCTTCGACCTCAATTCGACCGGCTACGCGAACCTGATGATCGGTGCCTCCTCGCCGGCCGCGCTGAATTCGCTCACCAACAACTTCACGCCGGGCAGCAATGGCTACCGCTTCGGTGGCGGTGGCTCGGTCCTGACCGTCAACACGGTCTTGGCGAACTCCAATAACGTCACTATCGGCAACACCACCGGTAGCGTCGGCACCGTCGTCCTGGCCGGCTTCAACTCCTACACCGGCACGACCACCGTCAACCAAGGCATCCTCAAGCTCGCCCACCCGAGCGCGCTCGGTTCCGTCGCCGGCAGCACCGTCGTCACTCAGGGAGGCACGATCGACCTCAACGGCCAGTCCACGGCCGAGAACTTCACCTCGATCGTCGGCATCGGCCAGGGAGGGCAGGGCGCCATCGTCAACACCTCCGCCACGGTCGCCCAACTCCAGGGCAACATCTCGGGCGGCCAGTCGTTCACCGTCGGCGGCACGGGTGACATCATCTTCTCGCCGGTGACCGGCGGCGGCACCATCACCAAGATCGGCAGCAATACCCTGACCCTGTCCGACCAGACCGGTACGCAGGCGGACAACAATGGCTTGGCCCTCCGCGTCAACGGCGGCACGGTGATCCTCGCCAAGAACTCGGGCGGCGCCTACCACGCGTTCGGCAATAACAGCTACGTGAACGCAGGCGGCACGCTCAAGCTCGGCGGCGCGGGCGGCGACCAAATCTACGACAGCGCCTTGGTCTACACGGACGGCGGCGTCTTCGACCTCGCCGGTTTGAACGAAACCATCGGTGGCCTCGCCAACACCACGCCTTCTCTCGCCGGCTCCGTGACGAATTCCGCGGCGACGACCGCCACCCTGACCCTCGGCGGCAACAACATCGGCAGCGCCGTCTACTTCGGCCTGATCGCCGACGGCGTCGGCAAGGTGGCTGTCAGCAAGACGGGTACGGGTACCATCACCCTCGCGGG
>RFQN01000195.1 GCA_009924965.1 Verrucomicrobiota bacterium | reverse complement strand
GGCAAGGGCGCTGCGGCTTCAACGGGAGGCAAGGGCTTGGCCGGGCCAGTAGCCTTGGGCGGCAAGGGGCCAACAGCTACGCCGCCAGTGAGCGTGCCTCCTGCGGTGGAGGCCGTTGCGGGGGCCTCTGGGGCGACGACTGCAGGGCTGCCTGACGGCGCTTTGGCCGCGGTCGGTTGATCGGACAACTGGGCGTTTCCTGTCGCGTTCCGCGCGGCTGCGCTCGGCGAATCGAGGGCCACGCGCGGCAAGGGGAGCGGGGTGGCGTTGGCCTGACGGCGTTCCGGGCCTTCCGTCAGCGCCTTGGGGAGTCGATGGACGCCATCGGCTGACTGGCCATCCACGGTCTCACGCACGACCACGGGCGGGACGTTCAGGCCATCGGTGGGCTTGGGGGGCGGCGTGCGCTTCGGAAGTTCGGCTACGGTGGGTTTACCGACGGTGGCCGGACCGATGCCATCCACGAGGAGTTCCGGTAAACGCAAGGGGGCCCGCGGGGCTTTGGCTTTGGGCCCCGGCAGATCGACGGACGCCGCCGGACTCGCCGGCGCGCGCGGCGATGACCCGGGTGCCGTCGAAACATCCAAGCCGGGGGCACGCGTGTTGCCCGGAGACGTCGGGCTAGGCTCCAGGTTGGGCAGTCCCACCGTGGCCGTGCCCTTGCCCGTCGCGGCTTGGCCGTCCATCGGAGGCAGGGCAGGGGTGGGGCCGCGCTTAGCGGCAGGCGTGCTCGGCGAATCGGTGCGCACGGCCATGCCCGTGGGAGAAGGCTTCGCAGGCAAGCCGTCGCCTTCGGCTTTGAGCGTCAGGGTCTTGCCCCCCGGCGTGTCGGCGGTGCCTGGTGCGGCCGTGGGCTGCTTGTCTGGCTGGACGGCCTGCGGCGGTTTCGCAGGGTCGTTCCAGCTTTCGGAAATCGGGTCGGTCGAGCGCTGCGTCGGCGCGGTCGGGTGGGTTCCCTCCTCGGTCTTACCCTTCACCGTCGGCTCGGTCTTCGCTGGGTCGGCGTTATCGCTGCCAGAGCCTCCCGACCCCTTGCCGCCTTTGTGCGAGGTGAAGGGGAGGTAGGACCAGAACGCGCTATCCGTGAGCGTTTCGGTGGCGCAACCCGAGAGAAACACCAAACCCGCGGCGGCGACCAGGAGGTTCAGTGTGCGCCGCGCAGCCATGCCTTACTGGGAGAGGATCGACATCGCCGCCATCACCGGCGGGCCCGCCTTTTCGTCGAAACGCGCCGACATGGTGAACTTAGCGTCGCGGGCGTTGGCGATGTCCTTCAGCACGTGGACCTGCTGGGCGCCGGGGGCCTTGTCGTCGCCGAGGGCGCCGCGCATGCGCTCGACCATCGCGTCGTAGTCGATGGTGTCGATGCAGCGGTTGATGAGCTTCCAGCCGAGGTCAGGCGACTTCGGGGCGTCCACCGCCGCGAGGTCAGGGCGCCGGCCTGGGTGCAGGCGTAGGCCGGGAGCTTGTCGCGGGGCTCGGTGCCCTTGACGGGCGTGCGCGCTGCCGGCGTCAGGCACAGGCGGATTTCTTTTTCCACGCAGGGGGCCTGCGGGTTGCCTTCGAACTCAACTAAGATGATGGCGGTCCGGTTCGTCAGACCAAAGGTAAAAAAACCCCCTTCCGGGTCCATGTACCGACCCTCCCCGTGTCGGATCATCGAGCGGCTGCGCGTGAGGTGCGAGGTCGGCTTGCCGGTTTCGCCGCGGATGGCGTTGTTCATCTGGTCGGCCACGCGGGAGAGGGCGGCTTCGGCGACGACTGGGTCCTGGACCCGGATGACGAGCCCGCAGATCATCACCGGGCGGTTGGCGTCGGGCGTGGCGACCTTTTGGGTCGGGAACTTGACGAAGGCGTAGAGCTCGGAGTGCGGGTCGAGGCCGTTCTTCACGAGTTCAGCGACGGCAGCGGACATGCCCTTGCCGCCGGTGCGTTCCAGCCATTCCGGAAAGGCCTGGTTGGACTTCTGGCGGAGTTCGTCGGGCCGAAAGGTCACGACGGCGAAGCTCTCGGCCGGGATGAAGATGGTTGAATTCGCGTTGCCGCGGGCGTGCGAGTTCGAGCGCTCGGTGATGAAGAACCAAGCGGCGATCAGGGCGATGACGGAGGTCAGGATGACCACGATGGTGATCTCGAGGGCCGTCCAAGGCGTCTTGCGGTGGGCGTGGGCCGGGGAGCCCGAGCCGGCGCCACCTTGGGCCTCGGCGGCTTCCGCGGCGGCGCGGCGACGCTGCGTCACGGCCATGTTGAAGGCGACGACGAGGCAGACGGCGAGCGGGTCGAAGACGGCCACGAGGGCCAGCATCAGCCACTTCACGACGTCGTCGGCCTCGGCGTCGAAGGCGCGGGCCACGAAGCGGTAGGAGCCGATGTCGGAAGAGGCGATCTGTTCGCGGAGGCGGTGGACCTCTTCGTTGCGTTGGCGGACGGAGGCGTAGAGCTTTTCGATTTCCGTCTCGGTCAGGGTGACCTTGCCTTGGCCCTGCTCGTTGAGCGCGGCCAGCTTCTTCTCGAGGTCGGCGATGTTGTCGGCCCCGCTCTTGCGGAGGTCCTTCTCCTCGCTGTCGAGGCGGGCGAGTTCCTTGTCGAAGGTCGCACGGAGGGCGGCGGTCTCCTGGGCGGAGGTGGTGTTGACCTGGGCCTGGTCGGCGCGCATGGCCTTGATGCGGGCGTTGGCGTCGGCACGGATGCGCTCGATGCGGTTGCTCGTTTCGGTCAGTTTCGCGAGGATTTCATCGCGTTCCGGCTTCTGCTGCTCGCGCAGTTCCTGGCCCTTCTTCACGTTGTCCTTCTCGAAGAAGAGGTACTGGCTGGTCGTGCCTTGGCTGGTGTAGGCGGCGACGGCCTGGTCGAGGACCTTAAGTCGTTCGTTGAGGCCGGCGACGGTGGATTCTTCGGCGGCGACGTTCTTGGCGATGGCGGCTTCTTCGGCGGCGATGGACTTGGAAATCGCGGCCGTCTGCTCGCTGGCGCGCTGGTTCGGGGTCACCATTTCCGCGGCGCGGCGTTCGGCGAGGGCCTTGCGCTGCTCCTGAAGGCGGGCGAGGGCCTTGGCCTGGTCGTCGGTGGCCTGGACGAGGCGGGCTTGGGCCTTGGCGAGGTCTTCGCGGCTGGCGATGTTGACGCGGCTGTTCTTGCCGCGGGCGTCCTCGACCTGTTTGTTGATCTCGACGATTTCCTTCTCCAGGTTGGCGATCTGGCCCTCGTTGACGATGATCTGGGTGTGGGTCTTCTCGTAGGCGCGGGCGAGGAAGCCGTAATTGCCGAGGGAAGTGATGGCGATCAGCACCACCACGGCCAGCGTGAGGTAGAAGCGCATGACCCCATTGATGCGGTCCCAGTAGCGGTATAGGAAGGAGGCGGCGACCAGCTTACCGACCTCCAGGCTAGCGGCCATGACCATCACCGGGATTTCCGACCCCACGAAGAGGAGGCCAAGCCCCCGGACGGAGAAGAAGGCCGAACACCCGGCGATATACAGGGCGGAGGAGACGAGGAGCAGGCGGAAG
>RFQN01000194.1 GCA_009924965.1 Verrucomicrobiota bacterium | reverse complement strand
GGGCGCGGATGGTGCGCAGGTTCCCGACGACGAGTTCGTAGTCGTAATCGTAGCGGATGTCGTGGTCCAGGATCTCTTGGCCTTGGCCCGCCAGGTAGCCCGTGGCGTTGGCACGCGAAAGGTTGGCGCCCGGTTGGCCGGCGAAGCCACCGGTGTGGTCGACGCGGAACGGCGTGATGAGCCCGAGGCCTTCATCGGCGGCGTCCAGCAGCGCGGACCAGTGTTCCGTGGCCTGCCAGTGGACCCAAGGGTGCTTCGTCTTGGACTTAGGCTGCTCGGTGATGGCTTCGCCGGTGAACGGCTTCGTCCCCACATAACTGACCACCCGGAAGAAAGCCGCGTTGGCATAGACCGCAGGGAGCTCCTGCTGGCGGGCCTTGTAGAACGTGCGGTCGGAGCGCGCGTTCGTCAGCCGCGAGCGCACTTTCACCCAGGTGTTTTCCAGTTCGAGCCAAGTGTCGAAGGTGCATTCGCCCGGCACGTTGTTCAGCGGCCATTGCATCGGGATGCAGGCGATGTGCAGCTTCTGGCCGTCGTTCTCGTGGGCGATGACCTTGGAGGGGTTCTTGAAGTCGTCGCCGGTCTGGATCGGATTCCAGCCTAGGTTCTTCCAGTGCTCCGACGGCGATTGGCCTTTTTCCGTGTACGGTACCGGGCCGGAGTAGAAGGACATCTGCACCTGCCGGCCGAGGTCGTAGTTGTTGATCAGGTTGCGGCCGCCTTTGGGCGCCAGGTAGACGATGGCCCCGCCGTGGTTGAGGTCGACCCCGACGCGGATCATGCCGTTGTCGAGGTAGCTCATCTTGGCGCCAGGCGGCAGTTCATCGGCCGTAGGTTCAGCCGCGAACGTTGCCGCTGTGCCGGCGAGCAAGAGGAGCCAGCCGCGCATGGTTACTTGGACGCCGCCTGCTTCTTGGCGGCCGCTTTGGCTTTCGCCTTGGCTTGCGGGGCGGTGGCGTCGGCGTCGACGCCGGCCAACGGGAAGCGTTCGTCGGGCACGTGGTTGGCCGCCATCTTCGCTTCGAGGTCCTTGACGACTTCAGGGAATTTCGCGGCAAGGTCGTTGGCCTCCGCGGGATCGGCTTCGAGGTCGTAGAGCTGCGTGGTCACTTTGCCTTCCGCGGCGACCTGTTTGCCCATCTCCGTGCGGATGGCCTTCCATTTGCCTTCCCAGATGGCCTGCTGCTCGCCGTAGCCGGGGAACTCGCGGTAGAGCGGGGCGCGGCGGGCTTCCTTGGCGCCCAGCAGCGTCGGCACGAGGCTTTCGCCGCTGTGCGTGGTCGTGACCTTGGCTTGGGCCAGTTCGGCGAACGTCGCCAGCCAGTCCTCGAAACCCGAGAGGCGGTCGGAACGTGTGCCAGCCGCGACCTTGGCGGGCCAGCGGAGGACCGTCGGCTCGCGGACGCCGCCTTCGTGCAGGGAGCCCTTGAGGCCGCGGAGGCCGCCGGCGGAGTTGAAGAACTTCGTGTTCACGCCGCCGACGTCGTGCGTCGCGCCGTTGTCGCCGGTGAAGACGATGAGCGTGTTGCCGGCCACGCCGGCTTTCTCGAGCGCAGCCAGGATGCGGCCGACGTCCTTATCGAGGCGCGTGATCATCGCGGCGTAGGTGGCGAGCGGCGTGCGGTTGGGCACGTACGAGCCCTTGGCGGCGGGGGCGAACGGCTTATCCTCTGGGAACTTCCCTTCGTAGGGCTTCAGGTCTTCGGCGGGTAACTGCAGGGAGACGTGCGGCAACGGCGACGCGAAGTAGAGGAAGAACGGACGCTGGGCATTGGCCGCGATGAACTGTTCGGCGCCGGCGATGAAGCGGTCCGGCGAGAAGTCCTTGCCCGTGAAGGCCGCGTAGGCTTTCGGATCCTGCGGGTCGGCGCCCGCGGGGAAACCGCCGTGGCCGGGTACGCCTTTCTCGCCGTTGTCGAGGGGCACTTCCTTGCCATCTTCCCAGATCGCTGGCGGGTAGTGGCTGTGCGCGACCCATTGGCTCGTCACGCCGAGGAACTTGTCGAAGCCTTGGACGTCGGGCCGGCCGGTGGAATCGTAGCCGCCGAGGCCCCACTTGCCGAACGCGCCAGTCTTGTAGCCCGCTTGGCGGAGGACGTTGGGCAAGGTCGTGATGCCGGCGGGCAGGGGAATCTGTTCGCCCTTACCGACATCGAGGTTGTCGCGGACCGGGGCGCGTCCCGGATTGAGGCCCGTCATCAGGACCGAGCGAGACGGCGCGCAGACCGCGTTGCCGCAGTAGTGTCGGGTGAGGACCAGACCTTCCTTGGCCATGCGGTCGAGGTTCGGGGTCAGGATCTTAGTCTGCCCCATGAAGCCCACTTCGCCGTAGCCGAGGTCGTCGGCTAGGATGAAGACGATGTTGGGGCGGGACTCCGCGGCGGAGGCCAGGACGGTGAGGGCCAACAGCAGGAGCGCGGGGAGACGTCGCATGGGGAATTCCTAGGCAATCAGGCCCTTCCTGTCGAGGAAAGGGGCGGTTTTGTTTGTCGGGTTGACATCTCCGCCCCCCTTAGGCTTAACGAACCCCTTCCTTTCTCGGGCTGTAGCGTAGTCTGGTAGCGCGCTTGCATGGGGTGCAAGAGGTCGTGAGTTCGAATCTCACCAGCCCGACCAAAGGAAAGCTAAGACCGTAGCTTACAGCTGGGTAAAGCTCATGCCCCGGGCGGCTGGGGCATACTGTCCGGCTTGGTCCTTTTGGAGGAAGGCCACGGTGGCCTGGCCTTGGGTGAGCACCGGGACTGGGCTGGGGCCAGGCAGAGGGATGACGTGCTGGATCACGTGGTAGTGGATCGTGATGGTCGCATCGACCTTCAGCCCAGAGGCGGAGCGAGTGACGCCTTTGACCTTAGCGATAGCGGTCACCTCGGTGTCGGTGCCGTCTTTGCCAGGGGTCACCTTGGATTCGACTTTCTCGACCATGATTTGCAAAGCCTCGGGGGCCTCCGCTTGGAGCCGGCGGTAATGGTCGGGGGATAGTTCGGCGTGCAGCGCGGTCAGCGTCAGGACGAATGCGAGGAGGGGGCGCATGGGCTTAGCGTTGGGCTTGGATCCAGGGGACGAGTTTCTCGGCCCAGACGTGCGCGTGGGCCTTGAGGCCTTCGGCCGAGAAGTGGACGCCGTTGCCGCCTTGGTCGCGGAGTTCGCCGCGCAAGGCGTCGGAATCCGGACCTTCGAGGGCGACGCCGTTTTTCCAAAGGCTCGCCTGCGCGTCACGGATGTCGTCCGAACCGACGTCCTTCGGTCCGTGGTAGCTGACTTGCGCGACGAACCAAGGGGCGGGGCGTTGGCTGTCCTTGGCGGAAGCGGCAATCAGCTTCGTCAGGTATTCCGCGTAGAGCTTGCCGGACAGCGTGCGCGTGGTGTCCTTCTGGTTGGCGTCGCTTTCGCCTTGGTGCCACAGGACGGCACGGAACGAGGGCACCGAGCGCATCCGGGCCACCAGCATGGCGTAGGCCTTGCCGTCGGCTTCCCAGGCGCCGTCGGCGGTCTTCTTGACGCGGCTCACG
>RFQN01000193.1 GCA_009924965.1 Verrucomicrobiota bacterium | reverse complement strand
AGGTAGGGGCGTGGTTTACCGCGCCCTCCTACGGAGGAGGACAAGGCATAGCCTTGCCCCTACCCAAGGCAGTGAGGTCGTGACGCCGTCCCGACCCTACCTAGAAACAGGCGGCGCAGCCGCAGCACTCACCACAACCCTCACCCCACAACCCTCAACCCCTTCAACAATCACTCCTTCACCACTTCTTCCACGACGGCCTGGAAGGTTTCGATGCGGGCGTCCGGGGTGATGCCGTGGCCAAGGTTGAAGATGTGGCCAGGGTCGCCGGCGTTGTCCTTGAGAATCGCGCGGACGGCTGCGGCCGCGGCGGCGGGCTCGCCGGGCATGAAGGTCGGGTCGAGGTTGCCCTGCAGGCAGATCGGGCGACCGGCGAGCGCACGGACCTGCGACAGCGGCATGGTCCAGTCGACGCCGAGGCAAGGGACGCCGGTGCGGGCCAAGGCCGCGGCCTGCGGGGACTTGCCCTTGGCGTACAGGATGACGGGGGCGGACTTCGGCAGGCGCTCTAAGACGACGCGGATGTAGCGCAGCGAGAACTCTTCGTAATCAGCGCCGTCCAGCGCGCCGGCCCAGCTGTCGAAGATCTGGATGGCGTCGGCGCCGGCGGCGAATTGGCGGGTGAGGTATTCGGCGACCGCGGTGGCCAACGTCTCGAGGAGACGGTGCATCATGCGCGGGTTGGACTTCACCAAGGCCTTGGTCTTCGGGAAGTCCTCCGAGCCACCGCCTTCCACGAGGTAGCATGCCAACGTCCACGGCGAACCGGCGAAACCCAGCAGGGCCTTGTTCAACCCCAGTTCCTTACGCAACAGACGCAGGGCTTCGTAGACGTAGTTGAGGCGCTCCGCGGCGCCGTTCACGTCGAGCGTGGCGAGGTCGGCCTCGGTGGACAACGAGCGCTCCATGGCGATGCCGCCTTCGTCGCGGAAACGGTAACCGACGCCCAGGGCCTCAGGGATGACGAGGATGTCGCTGAAGAGAATCGCCGCGTCGAGCTGCGCGAAACGACGGAGCGGCTGCAAGGTCACCTCGACCGCGAGGTCGGGCGTACGCACCATGGTCAGGAAGTCGGACTTCGCCTTCAGCGCGCGGTACTCAGGCAAGTAGCGTCCAGCCTGACGCATGATCCAAACCGGCGGGCGGCCATGGGGCTGGCGTTGGAGGGCGGCGAGGAAGCGGTCGCGGGAGTTCATCAAGACCCCTTCAGCCAATCCTGTGGTTTCAGATAATGCGAGATTAGTTCTGCTTCCGGGGTACCCGTCTCCGGCTGGTGGCAATAGCGCCACTGCACGCGGGGCGGCAGGGACATCAGGATGGACTCGGTCCGGCCCCCGGACTGCAGGCCGAAGATGGTGCCACGGTCGAAGACGAGGTTGAATTCGACGTAACGGCCGCGGCGGATCTCCTGCCACTCGGTTTCCCGGGCCCCATAGGGGGTCTGGGCACGGCGGCGGAGAATCTCGGCGTAGGCCGGGCCATAGGCGTCCCCGACCTTCTGCATGAGGGCGAAGGCCTGCTCGAAGCCGCCTTCGGTGAAGTCGTCGTAGAAGACCCCGCCGATGCCGCGGGCCTCCCCGCGATGCTTCAGCAGAAAGTACTCGTCGCACCAAGCCTTGAACTTGTCGTAGTGCGCCCCAGTGGCGTCCTTGGCCGCGCGGTGCCAGGAACGGGCGTCCTCTGCGAAGCCGTAGTAAGGCGTCAGGTCGAAGCCGCCACCCATCCACCAGACCGGGTCAGGGCCGTCGGTGCAGAAGAAACGCACGTTCATGTGCGACGTCGGGGCGTACGGGTTTAGCGGGTGGTGGACGACCGAGACGCCCATGGCGCGGAAGCCGCGGCCGGCGAGCTCAGGACGGTTATGCGTGGCCGACGGAGGCAGCTTGCTGCCGCGGACGTCCGAGAAGGCGACCCCGCCCTTTTCCATGACCGCGCCGCCGGAGATCACGCGCGTACGGCCACCGCCGCCTTCGGCACGCGTCCATTCGTCGGTGATATACTTGGCCTTGCCGTCGACTCCCTCGATGATGCCGCATAAGCGATCCTGCAGGCCGACCAGGTAGCTCCTGACGAGTTCGGGATTCATGGTGCAACCATTAGACGACTCCCCGACGGCAGGGTCAACGCCCCTTGGCCGCCCCAAAGGATTCACCACGCCTGCTAATCCCCCTTATGCGAAAAGCGTCTAGGTCCGTCCTTGAAGGAACCCGCCAAACCCCCACGGTTTGAAGGTCATGGACCTGGAAACCAAGTTCCTGCTGCTGGTCTGCCTCTTCGGCGGGCTGTCCGTGGCCGCGCCCTGGATCGCCTGGCGGCGGCTGAAGGCGCTGGAGGCCAAGTTCGGCCGCGTGCTGCTGGTGCGGGGCATCAACGGGGAACAAGCCGCCAAGATCATCCTCCTGCGCGGCGAGATCCCGCAGGTCGACGTCGATGAATCGCACGTCCTCTTCGCCGACAACTATTCGCCCGGCGAACCCGCCATCAAGCTCTCCAGCCAAATCTACTACGGCAAGCGGCTCTTCGACGTCGCCCGCGCCGCCCGCCGCGGCCATCGCGCCCTCGCGGACGCCAAGCTCCTTGACGGACATCCAGCAGAAGAGATCGAAGCCGCCTTCCTCGCCACCCGCCTGGACCACCTCGCCCTCCCCTTCACGAAGACGTGGATGGGAGTGATGTTCAGGTAGGGACAGAAGGTAGGGACAGCACCACGTGCTGTCCTAGTAGGGGACAAGTGGACAAGGTGACACGGGGGCACGGGGGATGTGGCTGCGCCGCCTGCCTTTAGGTAGGGGCGTGGTTTACCGCGCCCTCCTGCGGAGGAGGTCAAGGCGTAGCCTTGACCCTACCCAAGTCAGTGAGGTCGTGACGCCGTCCCGACCCTACCCAAGCATGAGGGTCAAGGAAAGCGCTTGAGAGGCCAAGCGGCCGGTTTTAGAAGGATTGCACCATGTTGCCCCGAGCGCTCGCTTCCCTGGCCCTCTTCGCCGTCGCCCCGTTGTTCGCCGCCGAGCCGCTGGATATCACCGATGCCGCGAACAACGATGCCGCGACGGCAAAGGTCTCGGGCTACTTCGAGGGCATGGGCCTCGTCGTCGACAAAAAAGCCAGCTATTTCTTGGTCAAATCCGGAGGTTACGTGATCCGCATCTCCCCGCTCGCGACCGCCGACCTCGGCAGCCGGCTGAACGCCTACATCACCTTTGGCGGCGGCAACCCCGATAACGTCAAATCGGATAAGCTGATGAGCCTGCTCAACACGATCAACGCCAAGTACAACTACGTCACGACCTACGTCGACAAGGATGGCAGCCTCAGTTTCCGGTATGTCTTGGTGTTCGACAAGAAACTCGACCCCAAGACCATCAACCTCTGGCTTAAGCACATCGAACTTCAAACCAATGCGATCCGCGCCGAGTTCGGCGACCAACTAAAAGCATTCCTCACGAAGAAGTCGGAAAAGTGAAGTAGACGTGACCCCGAAAGGTAGGGACAGCACCACGTGCTGTCCTAGTAGGGGA
>RFQN01000192.1 GCA_009924965.1 Verrucomicrobiota bacterium | reverse complement strand
TCCTCGGAGTTCGCCGTCGGGCGAACTCAGGGTGGGGCAAGGTGAACGGAGCTGCGGCAACTACCGGTAGGGGGCGGCCTCGGGGGAGACCTAGGCGTAGCGTCAGGCCTGATAACATTATAATTATCGGAGATTTTATTTCCGTTTTCCGATGGCACCCGGTGGCTGTTTCTCCAGATTCCGCCTCCCCCCGATGGCTGCTCAAGGTCCAGTCGCTAACGCCCTCCGCGCATGATTAGAGACTTCGACGAGAATGGCGGTCGGCCTTTGCGTGGACCGGAAGCCTTCAAGCGGCCCAAGCTCGATGAGGTCGGTCTCGAAGTGCTTGTTTCCAATGAAGGGCAGGCATCCGTTAAGCTGAAGCAAGTCCTCGACCTCTTCAAGGCGCGGAAGGTCGCGCTCGGCGTCCGTCGGGCCAAAGAATTCGCCGTTTGGTTGGAAGGGCAGCCGTACATGATCTATGCGGGCAACCTTGCTTGGCTGACGTGGCACCTGGCCACCTATGCCCCGCCGGCCGTCGCCCGTAGGATGGTGTGGCGAGCCGTGTCCAAGCTTCCGACCAAAGGCATACAGGTGACCTTTGCGGTGTTCGGGTACGCTGCGCTCGTGAAGGTCCATCGGCGCCGCGGTTGCGCCCTCAAGGTCCGGGCCTGCTGTCGGTTCATGCTCAAGAAATGGTCCGACAGCGACATGTATCACTTGGCCTACATGCCTTACTTCTACCTGGGCGAACTGTTATGGCTCGAGGGCAAGTACGCGGAGGCGCTGCCGCTGTTGGAGAAGGCCTTGGGCAACATCGAGCGGTATGGGGCGTTCGACTATCGCCTCGGGTATGCGGCTAAGATGTTGCACGCCGAACTGTGCGAAGCGCTCGGCCAGCGTGAAAAAGCCCATGCCTGTTTCGCGGCCTTCCTCGAGGGTTTCGGGGACCATTCCTATATGCCGCGCGCCCTCCACGAAAGGGTCTGGAGCGGTTTCAACCGCACGAAGGATGCGATGAACCCGAAGTTCTAGGAGTCGGCCGTTGGGCCTGCATCGGGTAGGGACAGCACCACGTGCTGTCCTAGGTAATGATCGGTCTGTCGACGCAATCAGATGCGGCGTAATATGTTTGGCATGCCTTCTTCTCGCGGAAGTCGCTCAATAGGACAGCACCACGTGCTGTCCCTACCTCATAATTGGCGGGTGGTTTGCTTTTTATGGGGTGCTGGGCTTGGTGAGGCATGGCCACTGTCCGGCTCCTCCTCGGCGATCAGCTGAACCCGACGCATCGTTGGTTCCAGCAGGTGGACCCTGCGGTGGTCTACGTGCTGATGGAGGTCCGCTCGGAGACCGACTACGTCCCGCACCACGCGCAGAAGGTCATCGCGATCTTCGCGGGGATGCGACGCTTGGCCGAGCAGCTCCAAGCCGCCGGCCATCGGGTCCGCACTTTCCGTCTCGGCGACGCGGACAATCGCCAGTCCTTCGCCGCCAACCTGCGCGCGGTCTTCGCGGAAGTGGGGGCCACGCGCTTCGAGTATCAGGAACCCGATGAATGGCGCGTCGACCAAGACCTCGCGGCCTTCGCCGCCGGCTGCGGCCTGCCCACGGTCGTGGTGTCGTCGGACCACTTCCTGGATGCCCGCGGGGGCGTCGCCGCCCATTTCCAGAAGGACGCCAAGCGTTGGCTGATGGAGTCGTATTACCGCAAGATGCGCGTGCGCACTCGGTTGCTCATGGAGGCGGATGGCACCCCGTTCGGCGGGGAGTGGAACTACGACGCGGAGAACCGGAAGCCCTGGAAAGGCACGCCGCCGGCGCCGGCCGCTTGGGACGTGTGCCACGACCACCGCGCGCTGTGGGCCGAGATCCAGGCCGCCGGCGTGCAGACCTTCGGCGCACCTGCGGCGGAGGCGTTTCCTTGGCCCCGAGACCGCGCGGAAGCCTTGGCCCAGTTGGACGCTTTCATCGAGCGGGGCCTGCCGAACTTCGGTGCGTACGAGGACGCCATGCACACGACCTCGGACCGACTGTTCCACTCGCGGCTGTCCTTCGCGCTCAACGTAAAGCTGCTCTCCCCGCTCGAAGTGGCGTCGGCCGCGGCGGACGCCCATCGCCGCGACCCGGCACGTTACCCGCTGGCCGCCACCGAAGGCTTCGTCCGCCAGATCATTGGCTGGCGCGAATACATCCGCGGCGTCTATTGGGCGAAGATGCCCGGCTACGCGACCGCCAACGGCCTCGGCCATACGCTGCCGCTTCCCTCGTGGTTCTGGACAGGGAAGGTGAAGATGAACTGCCTGCGTCACTCCGTGGGCCAGTCGCTTGAGACGGCGTATGCGCACCACATCCAGCGGCTGATGGTCATCGGCTCTTTCTGCCTGACTGCCGGGGTCGACCCCGCCGAGGTCGAGCGTTGGTACCTCGGCGTCTACATCGACGCGTTCCAATGGGTCGAACTGCCGAACGTCATCGGGATGAGTCAACACGCCGACGGCGGCTTCCTCGCCAGCAAGCCGTATTGCTGCGCCGCCAGCTACGTCTCGAAGATGTCGAACTACTGCGGCGGTTGCCCGTACGACCCGAAGGACCGCACCGGTCCGCTCGCCTGTCCGCTCAACGCCTTCTACTGGGACTTCTGGCTGCGGCACCAAGACCGTTTCCTGAACAACCCGCGCGTCGGCATGGCCGTCCGCCAGGCCGCCCAGATGCCTCCCGCCGAGCAGGCCGCGATCCGAAAGAAAGCCGCCGAATTGCGGGCGCAGATCGAAGAGCTGTAGGCTGAGAAAGGTGGTTGCGGTTAGTGGAGAAGGGGAGGCAAGGCTTCGCCTTGCACTTTATCGGAGTAGGGCGCGGCGAAGCCACGCCCCTACCCGCGCGAGGTGAGCTCGCGAGGGGACAAGTTGGCAAGGGGCCGCCACACAACCCCTAGCCAACCATAGTCTAGTCCACCAGTCCCCTAGGGCAGCACGCGGTGCTGCCCCTACCTTAGCCAATCCGGCTCCAGAGCACCTTGAGGTAGCGGCCTTCAGGGTGGTTGGAGACGTTGGGGTGGTCGCCGCCTGGGCCGGTGCGGTCGAAGATCTGCAGGCGCTTCTGGTAGCGGTGGGCGGCCTTGCTGACGAGGTCTTCGAAGGCTTCGGCGGAAACCAGGCCCGAGCAGGAGCAGGTCACGAAGAGGCCGCCTGGGGCGACGAGCTGCATCGCGAGCACGTTCAGGTCGTTGTACTTCTTCAGGCCCTCGGCTTCAAATTCCTCGTCGCGGCTGTCGACGAACTTGGGCGGGTCGCAGAGGACGAGGTCCCAGGTCTTGCCGTTCTTCTGCATTTGGCGGATCCAGCTGAACGCGTCGGCATGCACGAAGTCGATGCGCGCGTTGTTGAGGTTCGCGTTGCGCTTGGCCATCTCGATGGCCTTTTCGTCGAGGTCGACGGCGGTGACTTCGGTCGCGCCGGCGAGCTTGGCGGCGATGGAGAACCCACCGGAGTAGCAGCAGAGGTCGAGCACCTTGAGGCCTTTGGCGAGGGCCCCGAAGCGGCGGCGGTTGTCGCGCTGGTCGCAGAAGAAGCCGGTCTTGTGGCCTTCGGCG
>RFQN01000191.1 GCA_009924965.1 Verrucomicrobiota bacterium | reverse complement strand
CGCCGCCGCGGCCATCGCCGCCGCCCATGGCACGCCTTGCTATGTCTACGACCAGGCCACCCTCGAGGCCCAGGCCGACGCGATGCTCGCCTTCCCGAACGCCTTCGGGCTGACGGTCCGCTTTGCCATGAAGGCCTGCCCGAACGCCTCGGTGCTCCGCCTGTTCGCGGCCAAGGGCTTGCACCTCGACGCCAGTTCGGGCTATGAAGTCCGCCGCGCGCTCAAGGCCGGGGTCCCGGCCGAGCGCATTTCCCTCTCTTCCCAGGAACTGCCGGTCGATTTCGCGGAGCTGCTGCGTCTGGGCATCCACGTGAACGCCTGCTCCCTCCTGCAACTGGAGCGGATCGGCCAGGCGCTGCCCGGCCAGCAGGTCGGTTTGCGCTTCAACCCTGGTCGTGGTTCGGGCGGCACGGGCAAGACGAACGTCGGCGGACCCGACTCCTCCTTCGGCATCTGGCATGAATGGGCCGACCAAGCCCAGGCCATCGCTACTAAATACAAGCTCAAGGTCGTCCGCATCCACACCCACATCGGTTCCGGCAGCGACCCCGTCGTCTGGCAGGAAGTCTCCGCGGCCAGCTTGGCGCTCGTGCTGCGCTTCCCCGACGTCGTCACGCTCAACCTCGGTGGCGGTTACAAGGTCGCGCGCGTCGCGGCGGAGAAGGGCACCGACCCACAGGTCGTCGGCGCGCCGGTGAAGCTCGCGTTCGAGAAGTTCGCCGCGACGCATGGCCGGCCGTTGCGCCTCGAGATCGAGCCTGGCACTTTCCTCGTCGCCAACGCCGGCGCCGTCCTTTGCCGCGTGCAGGATGTCGTCTCCACCGGCGCCCGTGAATTCCTCAAGCTCGACTCCGGCATGACGGAGATCCTGCGTCCTTCTCTTTACGGTTCGCAGCATCCGGTGCACCTGTATCCGGCGAACCCGACCGGTCGCGTCCGCGATTACGTGGTCGTCGGTCATTGCTGCGAATCGGGTGACCTCATCAGTTGCGCGCCGGGCGAACCCGAGACCTTGGCCACGCGCGCGTTGCCCGAAGCGGCGGCCGGAGACCTCGTCGTCCTCGGCGGCGCCGGTGCCTATTGCGCTGGGATGAGCACGAAGAACTACAATTCGTTCCCGGAAGCCCCCGAAGTGCTGCTGCAGGCCGGCGGTCAGTTCCGCCTCATCCGCCGTCGGCAGACGCTGGAGCAGATCCTGCAGAACGAAACCGGTCCCGAAGGCCTCTGAGTCGTGCCGCTGTGTCCGCCATTGGGAGCGACGGTGCCGGCTTCGCCGCATGGCACGGTCGTGTGCTTGCCGACGCTCGCTGATGTCGAAGGCTATGAGCGCCGCGAGGAAGCGACGTGGCGGCACATCACCGCCGGCTACCCCCGTTTCGTCCGCAACGCCTTGGTGTCGCAGGCCGCGCAACAAGCGGCCCAACGCCTACAGCGTACCGGCTCGCTCTTCCCGTTGGCGTCGCGCCGCGCCGCTGAGCGCATCCTCGGCTGGACAGGAGTGACCGATGCGCAGGTGGATGCCGTCGGCGACTGGGTTCTGGTCTCGTTCCCGGAAGGCCCCGCCTCCGAGCCGTTCGCGAAGTTCGTGCAGCACACCGGCGCGCTGATTTCTTCCCGCCAGGCCGAGGCCTATTTGGCGGGTCGTTCGGCCGACGCTGCCGCGACCGCCAACGCGCTCGCCCGCATCCGCGCGGTGCTCGCGCCTTACCTCTCGCCGGTGCGGCCGGACGACATCCTCGTCACTTTGGCTGGCATGAACGCGGTCGCCGCGGGGATCGCCGCCGTCAACGACGTGCAACGCCCGCGCGGTAAGCGCGTGTGGATTCAGCTCGGCTGGCTCTATGTCGATTCCGCGCGCTTGTTAGAAAAGGCGACCGATACGCGGCACGTCTTCGTGCCGGACGTGACCGACCTCGCAGCGGTCGAACGCTTGCTGGCGCAAGGCGATGTGGCCGGCGTGTTCACGGAGATCCCTAACAACCCGCAGCTCGAGACTGCGGACGTGCTCGCGTTGCGCCGGTTGTGCGATCGATATGGTGCCAAGCTGGTGCTCGACCCGAGTTCGGTGGGCTTGGCGTCGGTCGACGTGTTGCCGCACGCGGACGTCGTGTGTTCGAGCCTCACCAAGTACGCGGCCAGTGGCGGCGACGTCATGGCCGGCATGCTCGCCGTCAACCCTGCCCGCGCCGATGCCACGGCGTTGCTGCAGAGCGCCCGCGCGTTCGTCGACGCCCCGTATGCCGGCGATGCCCATGCCTTGGCGCAGCACATCGAGCGGATGGCGACGGTGACCGCGCAACTTTCGACGCAGGCGGCCGAACTCGCCCGCCGTTTGGCGAAACATCCGTCGGTGCGTCGCGTGCGCACGGCCCTGACCACCGCGACGTCGGCCCATTACCAGGCGATGCTGCGTCCCGGGGCTGGCGCGGGTGCGCTCATCACGCTCGAGCTCCATGCGGACCTCCGCACCGTCTACGACCGGCTCAAGGTCGTCAAAGGCCCGAGCTTCGGCCTCGAGTTCACGTTGGCCGCCCCGTTCCTTTGGCTGGCGCACTTCTCGGAAGTCACCACGCCCGAAGGACGGGAGAGCCTGCGTCGTGCGGGCCTCGACCCCGATCTCCTGCGCGTCTCGGTCGGGCTCGAGCCGATCGAGGAAATCTGGTCGGCGTTCGAAGTCGCCCTGCGGCCCTAGGCCCGCGTGCCCGCGGACCTAGGGAGCCGGCGCTTCAGCCTCAGAGCTCGGTCGGCTCCGCCGTTCCGTCTTCGGCTGCGTCCGCCTTGGGCGCGGCGGGCTTGCCGTTGCTGGACTTCTTCTCGCCGCGGGCCTTGAGCATCTTTTCGCGGAAGGCTGCGCGTTGTTTCTGCAGGATGCTGGCGGCTTCCGGATCCTGCTTGGCGAGCGCTTCGTCGAAGGCCTTGCGGTAGGCCGTCTCCGATTCGGCGGCCTTCGTCCGGGCATGCTTGTATTCCGCGGCGGCCTTGGCGGCCAGGGCCCGATCGGCTTTGGCCTGTTGTTGCGCGGTGGCGATCTCGGGCAGCTCGCGGACCTTGCGCTTGGCGGCGCTCAGCTTGGCCTGTTCCGGGTCGGCCTGGAAGCCCGTGATCACCACGGGGCGCAGGTTGGCCCGGGCGGCGTAGATGGCGGCGGTGAGGCCGGCCGCGAGGAGGAGGGTGGTGAGTTTAGTCATAGGTATGATGGGAACGGGCTTGAGGAAGTTCGTGCACAAACGATACTGCAAGCGTACCCCTGTAAGGTTCATTCCATGAAATTTTTCTCCCGTCTCCTCTTAGGGTTGCTCCTCCTCGCTCCGTTGGTCGCCGAAGCGCAGAAGAAGGGCGGCAACCGCATGATCACGACCCCGCCGTTGCCGCAGGTGCCGGAATTGCCGGACGCGTTTCCGCAGGTGCTCGGCACGCAGGTCATCGGCCCCGCCTACAAGTTCACGAAGGAAGACCCCGTCGTGGAAGGCGCGATGGTCGTCCAGAACCTGGGCTCGCGCATCCTGAAGGTGCAGGTCCCGCCGGGCCCGCAGCTCAACCAGCTCATCGCGATGCCGTTCACGCACTACCTCGTGTGGTTCCGCTCCAACGGCGA
>RFQN01000020.1 GCA_009924965.1 Verrucomicrobiota bacterium | reverse complement strand
ATCCGCCTTTTAGGCGCGCCCGCCGGCGAGCGTGTGGTCGTCAGTGGCCTCGGCTTGATCGGGCAGCTCGCGGTGCGGCTCTTGGTCGCCCAAGGCTACCAGGTGTACGGGCTCGATCCCGACGCCGACAAGTGCTTGGCCGCCGAACGCTTCGGAGCCCGCTGCTTCACGTTACATCCTTCCGCCGACCCGTTGGCCGATATCCTCGCCTGGTCGGGAGGGCAGGGGGTGGCCGGCGTCTTGCTTACGGCGACCACGGCTTCTTCGGAACCGGTGAACCTCGCGGCCCGGTGTTGCCGTCGCCATGGCCGCGTCGTGTTGGTCGGCGTCGTGGGGCTCCAGCTGAACCGCGCGGACTTCTATCGCAACGAAGTCAGCTTCCAGGTCTCGCAGTCCTACGGCTCGCCCGACCCCACCGACGCTTATTCCGCCCGCGGCAACTTCGAGGCGGTGCTGGCGTTGCTGGCCCAAGGCCGGCTTTCGACGGAGGGACTCATCTCCACCCGCTTGGCGTTCGAGCAGGCTCCGTCCGCGTACGGCACGTTGCATCGCCACGGCACGCTCGGCCTTTTGCTGACCTATGCGGACGAGGCGGGCTTGCTGCAGCAGAGCCTCGGCCTCCGCGCGCGCCCTGCGCAGGCCTCCGCCCAGCAGGTCGCGCTGATCGGGGCGGGCAATTTCGCGACGCGGACGTTGCTGCCCGCGCTCTTGGCTCAAGACCCTCGGCCCGCCGTCGCCCAGGTGGTGTCGGAGCGAGGCGCCTCCGCCTTGCTGCTCGCCCGGCAACTCCAGGCCCAGTCCGCCTCCACCGATTTTCAGGGTGCGCTCGCCGACCCGTCCGTCCGTGCGGTGTTCATCACCACCCGGCATCACCAACACGCCGGCCAGGCCGGCGCCGCGCTCCAAGCCGGCAAGGCGGTATGGGTGGAAAAGCCGCTGGCCTTGACGGAAGCCGAACTCGCCGCCCTCGCCACCGCCCAAGCCGCCAGCGGGCAAATCCTGATGGTCGGGTTCAATCGCCGCTTCGCGCCGCTTGCGCAACAGGTCGCCCAGCGTTTGCGGACCATCACGGGCCCTAAGCACTTTGAAGCGACCATCAACGCGGGCACCCTGCCTGCAGGTCATTGGGCGTTGGATGCCCGTGTCGGTGGCGGTCGCATCGTCGGCGAGGCCTGCCATTTCGTGGACCTGCTCCGTTTTTGGGCGGGCGCTCCCATCGCCTCGGTGCACGCCACCTACCGCGGAGGCGATGGACAGGATGCCGGCCGCTTCTCCCTCGAGTTCGCGGATGGCTCGACCGGCCAGATTCATTACCTCACCGACCTCGATCCCGCCGTGCCCAAGGAACGCTTCCGCATCTCCGGCGCCGACTGGGAAGTGGAGATCGATAATTGGACGCGGTGCCGCGGCCACGGCGTCACCGGGTTCGACCGCGGCGGGTTCTGGCGGTCCACGCCGGACAAAGGCCACCGCTGGGCCGTCCAAGCTTTTCTCCAGGCGGTTGCAGCCGGGGCGCCGTCCCCGATCCCGCTCGACGAGCTCCTGGAAGTTTCCCGTTGGTCCATTCGCATGCAAAGCATGCCTGCTCCCTGATTCCCATGAACGACCTGTGCGTCCTCGGCCTCGGCTACATCGGCCTACCTACCGCCTCGATCTTCGCGACCAAAGGCAAGCGCGTCCTCGGCGTGGACATCAGCCCGGCGGTGGTCGAGACCATCAACACGGGCCGCATCCACATCCAAGAGCCCGACCTCGACGTCTTGGTGCGCGCGGCCGTCCAGTCCGGCAACCTGCGGGCCGCCACCGAACCCGCGCCGGCGGCGGTCTTCATCTTGGCCGTCCCGACCCCATTCATCGTCCAGTCCGATGGTAGCCGCACGCCGGACCTGGCTTACGTCGAAGCCGCGACGCGCGCGCTGGCCCCGCACGTCCGCGCCGGTAACCTCGTGATCCTGGAATCCACCTCGCCCGTGGGGACCACGGAGAAGGTCAAGGCTTGGCTGGAGGCGGAGCTAGCGCGCCTGGGCCGCGACGTACCGGCCGGTTTGCTCTACGCGCATTGTCCCGAGCGCATCCTGCCGGGCCAGATGCTGAAGGAGCTCGTCTCGAACGACCGCATCGCCGGCGGGTTGACGCCCGCCGCCGCGGCCCAGGCGAAGGCCCTCTACGAGACTTTCTGCACGGCGCAGATCTTCCTCACCGATGCCCGCACCGCCGAGATGGCGAAGCTCACGGAAAACGCTTTCCGCGACGTGAACATCGCGTTCGCGAACGAGCTGTCGTTGATCTGCGATCGCCTGCGCATCGACGTCTGGGAGCTGATCCGCTTGGCCAATCGTCACCCCCGCGTGAAGATCCTGCAGCCTGGACCCGGCGTCGGTGGACACTGTATCGCCGTGGACCCTTGGTTCATCGTCGCGGCGGCGCCGGCAGAAGCCCGCCTGCTGCGGACGGCGCGCGAGGTCAACGACCACAAGCCGCATCACGTCGTCGCGCAGGTCCGCGCCGCCGCCGCCCAACACGCGCAGCCCGTCGTCGCCTGCCTCGGCCTCGCCTTCAAGGCCAACGTCGACGACTTGCGCGAATCCCCTGCGGTCGAAATCACCGCGGCGCTGGCGGATAGCGGTTTGCAGGTGCTGGCGGTGGAGCCCCACGTGCAGGCGTTGCCGCCGAGCCTCTCCGGCAAAGTTCAGCTCGTTGGCCTCGAGGCCGCCCTCGCCACCGCGAACGTGGTGGTCCTGCTCGTCGACCACCGCGCCTTCGGGTCGCTGACCTTGGCGGCGCTGGCCGGCAAGACGCTCATCGACACCCGCGGGCAGATCCGCTGACCCCTTGTACCTTTCCGCCCTCCAGCATCTCGGTCCCGCGTGGTTGCTCCGTCGACTCTGGTTCCAGGTCGAACGTTCCAGCGGTCTAATAGAGCGACTCATCTGCCCGGTACACGCGTGGACGGATATCGAACTGCCCGCCGATTACGCGGAGCGTTGGCGTCGGTCCGCCCCGCGCTTGCCGATCGCGAAGATCGACCGCACCTACCTGGCGCCTCATGTCGAAGCGTGGGCCGTTGAGAACGGGCACTCGCCTGTCGCCGAAGCCGACCTGATCGCGCTCGGGCGCTACCGGATTTTTAACCACGACTTAAGGGAGGCAGGCGTGTTTCCGCGCTGGCACCTCAGCGTACTCGACGGGTCGTCGGTCGACCCTAACGCCCATTGGGTGAAGCTTTCCGCTGCGGGTCCGGTGGACATCAAAGGCGTCTGGGAGCTCTCGCGATTCGCATGGGTCTATCCCTTGGTGCGCGCCTGGGTCTTGGATGGTGAAGCCCGGCATGTCGAACGCTTCTGGGCCTTGCTCGAACATTGGATGGAGGCGAATCCACCCAACCGCGGGCCCCAATGGATGTGCGGGCAGGAAGCCTCGATGCGCCTCATCGCTGTGGCCTTCGCGCTGCAGGCCTTTCGCGCGCATCCTGCGACGACGGATGCTCGGTTGCTGCTGACCGCGCGCCTGGCGACCGCGACCGCGGAGCGCATTCGCGCGCATCTCGGCTATGCCCTGTCGCAGCAGAACAACCATGGCCTCAGCGAAGCCCTCGGGCTCTTCACGGCCGGTGCCTTGTGGCCGCAATTGGAAGACTCCGCGAGCTGGCGCGACCAAGGCCTGGAAACGCTCTTCCCGCAGGTCGACGCGCTCGTCGACGTCGACGGTGGCTTCAGCCAGCACTCGACGAACTACCATCGGCTCTTCCTGCAGCTCATGACGTGGGCCGAGGTCGTGCTGGTCTCCGCAGGCGAACGCCTGCCGCCCCAGACGCGGGACCACGTGGCTCGCGCCACGGAGTTCCTCGTGAACTTATTGGAGGCGGATGGCACGGTGCCGCGCTACGGGGCGGATGACAGCGCCAACCTCTTCCCCTTGAGCGGCTGCCCCGCCCATGATTTCCGTCCCGCGGTGGGCGCGGCCCAAGCCTTGTTCTTGGGTCAACGTCTTCCCTCTGGACCGTGGGACGAAGCTTCGCTGCTGTTGGTCGGGCCGTTGCCCGTCACGGCGCGTCCAGGGGTGGACGGCCCGAGCATCGAGTGCCTAGCGTCGGGTGTCGGTGTCTTGCGCAACCTCCGTGGCACGGCGTTCTTTCGGCACCCCTCGGCCACGCCTTGGCGGCATCGGCCGAGTCAGGCGGACCAGCTGCAGGTCTCTCTCCGCTGGGATGGAGAGTGGATCGCCGAGGACGTCGGGACTTACTCTTATACAGGTGTCGGTGCCGAGGACTTTGGTTCCGCCGTGCACCACAATGTCGTTACCGTCGATCGGCAGGGGCCTATGCGGAAGGTTGGCCGTTTCCTGTGGTTGCCTTGGACGGCCTGTGAGCGCCACGCCGAACCGCAAGGGCTTGCTGCTAGCCTCCGCGACTTGGGCGGCGCGCGCTGGAACCGGCGGGTGCTCCGCTTCCCGCAAGGCTTCGTCATCATCGACCAAGTCCAGGCGCCGAGTGCGGCGAGCCGCTGCGAACTCCGTTGGCATGGCCGCACGCGCGCCGGCTTGGAGCGGCTGGCCGTCGCGTGCTCCCAGCCTTCCCAGGAGGCTTGGCTCACGGCGGATGCCCAGACCGGCGAAGGTTACTTCGCGCCTCGCTACGGACGTCGCGAAGCCGCTTGGACGCGTCGTTTGACGGCCGTCGGTTCGGCGGTGACCTTCGTCGCGGCCCTCGGTTGCCACGTGGAACTGCGGGCCGAGGCCGTGCTCGTCGACGGCGTCCCTATCCCTTTATAAAGCCCATGCGCACCGTCGCCCTGATTGTCGGCACTCGTCCCGAGTGCATCAAGATGGCTCCGCTCTACTTCGAGCTGATGCAATCCAAGCAGCTGCGGCCGATCCTGGTCGCGACGGCGCAGCACCGTCAGATGCTGGACCAGACCTTGGCGGTCTTCGGCCTCCGTCCGGACGTCGACCTGAACCTCATGCAGCCCGGGCAGGGCTTGTCCGACCTCACCGCCCGCGTGCTCACGTCCGTGCACTCGTGGATCACCATGGCCCGTCCCGATGCCGTCCTGGTGCAGGGCGATACCACGACCGTGTTGGGCTCCGCCTTGGCGGCGTTCTACGCCAACGTCCCTGTCGGCCACGTGGAGGCTGGCCTCCGCACGGACGATATGCGCTCGCCGTTTCCTGAAGAGATGAACCGTCGGTTGACCGCTCCGCTGGTGCGGTGGAACTTCTGCCCGACGCAACAGGCGCGCGAGAACCTGTTGAGCGAAGCCATCGACGACGCTTCCTGCACGGTCACCGGGAATACGGTCGTGGACGCGCTGCTCTGGACCCGGGCCCGTGTGCAAGGACTCGGGCAGGATGCGGAAGTCATCGCTCGCCTCGGCGTCCCGCCCGCCTTCGCTGACCGCTACTTGGCCGACCCTAAGGCCCGTTGGCTCCTGGTCACCGGCCATCGTCGTGAATCCTTTGGCTTAGGCTTCGAGCAGATCTGTCGGGCCTTGCAGCAGCTGACCGAGCGGCACCCCGACCTCGGCGTGCTTTATCCCGTGCACCTGAACCCCTTGGTCCAGGAGCCGGTGCATCGTCTGCTCGGCAAGAACCCGCGCATCGCTTTGATCCCACCGGCACGGTACGAGGACTTCGTCTGGCTCATGGACCGCGCCACGGTCATCCTGACCGACTCGGGGGGCGTCCAGGAAGAAGCGCCTTCGCTCGGCAAGCCCGTGCTGGTCTTGCGCCAAACCACCGAGCGAGTGGAAGGCGTCTCCGCGGGGACCTGCACCTTGGTCGGGACTGATCCGGCCCGTATCTGCCAAGAGACCACGCGTCTTCTGGACGACCCGGCGGAATACCTCCGCCGCTCGCGGCTCCAGAACCCTTACGGGGACGGCACGGCCGCCCGCAAGATCCGCGAAGTCCTCGAACGCGACCTGGCCTGAACCGCGCGCCGCATGCGCATCCTTTATTTCCATCAACATTTCGCGACTCCGCAGGGCGCCGGCGGGACGCGCTCGTATGAGTTCGCCCGCGCCTTGGTCGCCTGTGGGCACGCCGTCACGATGGTCTGCGGCGCGCATGCACAGTCGGGGCTTCGCCTTCCGTGGGATCCGGTGGCGGGCTGGTCCCGCGGCGACGTCGACGGAATCGACGTCATCTCCCTGCCGTTGGCCTATTCCAACCGCGACGGCCTTGCGCGCCGCGCCGCGACCTTCGTCGGCTTCGCCGCGCGCGCGCTGCGCTTGGCGCTGACGGAGACGTACGACCTCGCCTTCGCGACCTCGACCCCGCTCACCGCGGCGCTCCCCGGCCTCGCGGCCCGCTGGTTGCGAGGCAAGCCCTTCGTCTTCGAGGTCCGCGACCTCTGGCCGGAGCTCCCGCGGGCGCTGGGCGTCCGCAACCCGTTGCTCTTGGGGGCGATGTCCGTGCTCGAGTGGGCCGCCTATCGTGGAGCCGACGCTTGCATCGGGCTTTCACCAGGCATCGTGGCGGGCATCCGGCGCCGCGCGCCGCGTGGCCGCGCCATCACCCTGATCCCGAACGGCAGCGATTTGGAGCTCTTCCATCCGCGCTTACGGGCCCCGCTGACTTTGCCGGGGCTGGCGCAGGGCGATTTCGTCGCCGGTTTCACCGGTGCGCATGGCCCAGCCAACGGCCTCGATGCCTTGTTGGATGTCGCCCGCGAACTCCGTCGCCGCGGCGATGAGCGCATCAAGCTAGCTTTCATCGGCGATGGCAAAGAAAAGGACCGCTTGCGGGCGGCGGCCACCGCCGCCGGCCTCGACAATTGCCGTTTCTACGACCCCGTGCCCAAAGAGCAGCTCGGTGCGATCACGGCTTCCCTCGACTGCGGTTTGATGGTCCTCAAGGACGTGCCGGCCTTCTACGACGGGACTTCGCCGAACAAGTTCTTCGATTATGCCGCGGCCGGCATTCCGGTCGTCAACAACTACCCGGGTTGGTTGGCCGGCCTGATCACGGAGGCTGGCGCCGGCGTGGTGGTGCCGCCGGGCGACCCCGTCGCCTTCGCGGATGCCCTTCAAGCCCTGGCGGCCGACCCTGGGCGCTGCCGTCGCGCAGGGGCGGCGGCGCGGATGTTGGCCGAGCAGCGGTTTGCGCGGGCCGACCTGTCGGGGCGCTTCGTCGACACGCTGCAGGCCGTCGCCTCTCAACTCTCCTAACCATGGTTCCTTTCACGCGTGACGCCGCCGTGCGTCTGGTGCTCGCCCGTCTTGCCCTGCTTGGGCAAGAGCTGGGCAAGCCCGCTTTGGCGCAGGCCGATGAGCAGACCCGTCTCTTCGGTGAGGCTTCGCCGCTGGATAGCATCGGGTTGGTGACGCTGATGGCGGACCTCGAAGAAGACATCTTCCAGGCCACCGGCCGCAGGATCACCATCGCCGACGAGAAGGCGATGAGCCGGCTGACCTCGCCCTTCCGCCGCGTCGGGCTCTTGGCCGACCACATCGTCGAGCTCGTCCACTCTTCCCACGCCTAATCCCATGTCCGTCGCCATCATCACCGGGTCCTCGCGCGGCCTAGGCCGCGCCCTCGCCGAAACCTTGCTGGCCGAAGGCTGGATCGTCCATGGGTTCGCGCGGAGCGTGCAGTCCCTGGCGCACCCGCGTTTCCAGCCGCACGTGGTGGACGTGGGCGATGAGGCTTCCGTCCACGCGGCTGTCGCGGCGGTCCTCGCGGCTGCGGGCCGGGTCGACCTGCTCATCAACAACGCCGGCGCCGCCTCGATGAACGCCCTGTTGTTGACGCCCGCGGCGACGGCCGCCGCGCTCATGCGAGTCAACTATCTGGGCGCTTGGCATTGCCTGCAGGCCGTTGGCAAGGCGATGGTGCGCCAGCGCGCGGGCTTGGTCATCAACCTCACCACTGTGGCCGTGCCGCTGGCGCTGTCGGGCGAGGCGGCCTATGTGGCCAGCAAGGCCGCCGTCGAGGCCTTGACGAAGGTCGCCGCGGCGGAGCTCCAAGGGCAGGGCGTGCGCGTCAACGCCGTCGGGTTGGGGCCGCTCGACACGGACCTGACCCGCGCCGTCGGCGCCGAGAAGCTCGCAGTGCTCAACCAGCGGATCGGCCGCCCGCGCGGCACGTTGCTGGCGGAAGCCGTCGACTTCATCGCTCAGGAATGGCGGCAGCCCACTTCGGCCAGCGGCACGATCCGTTACCTCGGCCAACTCACTTGATGTCCGCTTGGTTCAGCCAACGCCTGCGGGAACGCGGGGGCGCCCTTGCCATGCAAGGGCCGTGGGGGGACTGCACCTATGCGGACCTAGAACGCTTGTGGCAGGCCGCCCGCGCGGATTTGCAGGCGCTCGCGCTGGAGGAGCCGGCGGTGTTCGCGTTGGTCGGCGAGCACGAGCCGGCGGCGGTCGCTTGGTTGTTCGCTTTGGCCGAAGCCGGTCACGCCGTGGCGCCGTTGGCGGGTAACTTGGCCGAGCACCCCGGCAAGCTGGCGGAAGTCGGGGCGCAATGGATCGTCACCTCCACCGGCCGCGCCTGGAAGCTCTTGCCCCGCGTCTCCGAGCCCTCTGCGCATCCGGCCTTTGGCGCCCTCCGTCAGCAGGGCCATGCTGGTCTGGTCTTGTTCTCGAGCGGTACGAGCGGTCGGCCCAAGGTGATGGTGCAGGACCTGACGGTCCTCTTGGCGACCTATGCGGAACGTCGCCTGAATCGCCTGCCGGTGCTGGCCTTATTGGGCTTCGACCATATCGGCGGGCTGAATACGTTGCTCGGCACGCTCGCGGCCGGGGCGACGTTGGTCGTACCTGCGGACCGCTCCGCCGCGGCGGTGGCCGCGGCCATGGAGCGCCAGCGCGTGGCCGTGCTGCCGGCGTCGCCGACGTTCCTCAACCTGTTGCTCGTTTCGGGCGAAGCCGTCACGCGTGACCTCAGCGGCTTGCGCGTCATCACCTATGGCACCGAGCCGATGCCGCCCGGCTTGCTCCAGCGTTTGCGCGCGGCTTTCCCGCGGGTACGTTTCATCCAGACCTTCGGGACGAGCGAGACGGGCATCATTCGCACCGAAAGCCCGGACCCTGCTTCCACCTATATTCGGTTCGTCGACCCAGCCACCGAATGGAAGGTCGTCGAGGACGAGCTCTGGCTGCGGAGCCGGACGCAGGTCGGCGGCTATCTCGATGCCCGCGATGCGGTCGGCAAGTTCACGGCCGATGGCTGGTTCCGCACCGGCGATAAGGTCGAGCTCGGCCCCGCCGGGACCTTGCGCATCCTCGGTCGCCTGGGCGAAGTCATCAACGTCGGGGGCGAAAAGCTCATGCCCGCCGAAGTCGAGTCCGTCATCCTCGGCTTGCCCTTGGTCCTGGATTGCCGCGTGCGCGGTGAGGCCCATGCCTTGATCGGCCAAGCGGTCGTCGCGGAAGTCGTCGCGGCCGCCGCGGCCGACCAGGAACAACTGCGCGCCGCCATCCGGAACGCCTGTCGCCGCGCCTTGGCTGCCCATAAAGTCCCGACCCGGGTCAGCTTTGTGGACGCCGTCAGCGGGGAGCGCCTCAAGAAAATCCGCTGAACGATGCACCCGACGCTTCGATTCCTTTTGCAGCATCCGTTGCTGCGCGGTCAGCCCTGGGTGGGCTTCGGACGTTTCGCGTGGTGGCAGTTGCGTTCGCGGCTCCAGCCGGGCCGCCATTGCTACGTTTGGGTCGGCGGCGCCAAGCTCTGGCTGCAGCGAGGGTGGGGCGGGCTCACCGGCAATTATTACGCCGGTCTCCATGAATTCGAGGACATGGCCTTCCTGCTGCACCTGTTGCGCCCCAGCGATCGCTTCGTCGACGTCGGTGCGAACATGGGGAGCTATACCATCTTGGCCCGGGGCGTCTGCGGAGCCGGCACCGTCAGCTACGAGCCCGTGCCGACCACCTTTGAGCGGCTGCAGGACAATCTCCGCCTGAACGACGCTTTGGATGGCCGCTCTCGTTTGGTGCCGGCCGCGGTCGGCGCGGCCCCGGGCACGCTGAAGATGAGCGCTGGGCAGGACGCCATGAACCACGTGGTGGCGGCGGAGGAGGCGTCCGCGTTGGAGGTGCCGGTGGTCACGTTGGACGAAGACCTCTTTGCGACGCCCCTGCTCATGAAGGTCGATGTGGAAGGGTTCGAGACGGAGGTCTTCCGCGGCGCCCGGCGGCATTTGGCCAACCCGGCCCTCCGAGCCCTCATCGTCGAGCTCAATGGGCTGGGCCGGCGTTACGGTTATGATGAGTCGGCCTTGCATGCCGACCTGTTGGCGGCGGGCTTCGCGCCCTATGCTTACGACCCCTTCACGCGGAGCCTGCGGCCTCTGGTCTCGCCCGGCCCGCATAACACCATCTACTGCCGGGACCTCCCGTTCATCGAAGCGCGCCTCAAGGCCGCGCTTCCCGTGACGGTCCTTGGTATGTCTTTCTAAACCATGCAGCCTTTCCCCTCGGCGTCGCCCGGCCGCGCGCTCTTGCCCGTGGGGCCGGTCACCACCTGGCTCCTGCTCGTCGCCTATTTCATCCTCACCCTCCCGACGCAATGGGTGAAGGCCGTCCTGCCTTATTACGGCGACGTCGTCTTCGGCGTGGTCATGGTATTGGTCGCCTTGCCCTACCTCTTTGTGCGGCAGTTTTGGCGCGGGACCTCCGTGTGGGCCGTCGCCCTGATGTTCTACGGGCTCATCCTCACCTACCTGACGCGCGGCGGCGAGAACGCCTGGCCGCTCGGCTGGCGCGAATTCATCCTCGACCTCCTGCTGTTCCTGTCGGTCGCGTTCGGCCTGAAGCTCGCCGAGGCGTCCTTTGAATCCTTGCGCACGTTGGTCGCGCGGGTCTCGTGGCTCTGCGTGCTGATGGGCGTCGCCAACATCCTCCTGATGCGGTTCGGCTACGTGCAGATTGACGCCGACGCCAGCAACCGCGTGGTCAGCATCAGCTTGTTCTACGTCATCAGCCCGCTCTTGTTCCTCGTGCCCTTGCAGGTGGTGTTCCGGCTCGGCCTGCTCCTGCCGATCGTCTCCGTGACCATGGTCGGCCTCGTGGCTTACTTCACGCTGACCCGCTCCATCGCCATCGCGTTCTTCTTGCTCTTCGCCCAGTTGATGCTGCTCCTGCTGCGGCGCATGCTGGGCGCGTTCGCCACGGGCTTCACGGTTTGGCTGTTTATGATCGCGCCTTTGATGGCGCTTGGCGGGTACTACGTCCTGGATTCGATCACCGACGCGCGCGGGATGGATAGCATCGCGAATTCGACCGGCCGCAGCGAAGAATTCGAGGAGTTCTTGGATCAGATGACGCCGCGTGGCTGGGTGGCCGGCAATGGGCTCGGGACGGGTTTCTTGATGAATGGCTACGACCCCGATACCGGGGCGCCGATGAAGGTCATCGCCACCGGCTTACACTACACCACGTTGACGCCGGTGCTGAAGGTCGGCGCCGTGCTCACGGTCTGTCTTTGGTTGGCCTTGCTCTACGCCTCGGCGCGAGTCTTCTTCGGTCCGGGCGAGGTCGACCAGAAGGCGGTCATCTTGGTGCCCTTCAACTACTTGATCGTCTACTCGATTTCCGGCGGTTGGTTGGCCTCGACCTACCTGGTCATCGGCTTGGCGCTGGGCCTCCTGTTCAATTTCCGAACCTTCGCTGAAACCGCGGCCGCCGCCGCTCAACCTGCCACGCCCGATGGACGCCCCCTGCTTCACCGTCGTCATCGCCACCTATAATTACGGACGCTTCCTGCGCGCGGCGCTCGACTCGGTCCTGGCCCAGTCGTGCCAGGACTTCGAACTCATCGTCGTCGACGGCGGAAGCACGGACGGCACGGTCGAGCTGCTCCGCGAATACGCTCCACTCTTGGACTGGTGGGTGACCGAACCTGATCGTGGCCAAAGCGACGCGTTCAACAAAGGTTTCGCGCGCGGCCGGGGGCGCTACTTCGTCTGGCTGAACGCCGACGACATCCTTTTGCCCGGCGCCCTGGCGGCGGCCAAGGCCGCACTTGCCGATGGAAGTGCGTGGGCCTCGGGAGACTTTATCCGGACCAACGCCGACCTCGAAGTCCTCGCCTGCTTCCGCGGGCCGACCGACCAGCCGGCTTGGTTGCGCCGTCCGGATGCGCCCATCACGGTGTGCGGCCCCAGCAGCTTTTTCTCCGCTGACTTGTATCGGGAGGTCGGAGGGTTTTCCCCCGACCTCCGCTACGCCATGGATATCGACCTCTGGCTCAAGTTCATGGCCCTTGGCCATTACCCTCGCCGCTTCCGCCACTACTGCTGGGCCTTCCGGATGCATGAGCAATCCAAGACGGCGGACCAGTTCTCGACCTACGTCAATCCGCGGGCTCGCGAGATTCAGGCGGAGGTCGCGGGCCTCTATGCTCGCCGTGGGTATCGCTTGTCGACCTGGGCGCGGCTGCTCTCGGCCGCCCAGAAACTGGCCGACGGCAGTGCCTTCGGCGCATGGTCCGACACCCGGAGCTACCGTGGACGTCCCGTCCAGGCCCTCGCCCCGTCCGCATGATCCTCATCGACGCCACCCATATCAACGTCGGCGGAGGCATCGGCCTGTTGCGTCGCCTCGTCAACGAACTCCGTGGACAGGCGGAGTTTGCCCTCCTGCGGGACATCCGCGTTAAGGACGTGGATACGGCGGGGTGCCGCGTGTTTGATGCGGTCCCGAGCCATTTCTTCCGGCGGCGCTTCTACCGCACGCACGGCGCGGAGTTCTCGCGGGTGCTATGTTTCGGCAACGTGCCTCCACCTGTGCGGTTAGCCGCCCCGACGGTTACATATTTCCATAACTTGCTCTTCTGCGAGCGCTACGTCGGCCAAGCCTGGCGGGATCGGCTCGTGATGTCCGCCAAGATGGCTTATGTCCGCCACTTTGCGCGCAACACGGACCATTTTCTCGTCCAGACCGAGAATATGGTGACCGCTTTGCGTGCGGCCGTCGGCGATCGCGCCATGGTCGACGCGTTGCCGTTCTTTGCCCAGCCGCGAGTCACGTTGGTCGCTTCGGCCCAACGCCGTTGGGATCAGTTCGCCTACGTGGGCGAGGCACATCCGCATAAAAACCACGCGGCGCTCTTCGCCGCCTGGCGCCAGTTGCTCGCGCAAGGCCTGCGCCCCGGGCTGCATTTGACGGTCACGGCGGCGTACCCGCGCGTGCGGGCACAGATCGCGGAACTTCAGGCGGCCGGAGCGGACATCGTCAACCATGGCTTCGCTGAGCCTGGCCCGATCTACGCTCAATGCGGCTACCAAGTATACCCTTCGCTCGTCGAGAGCTTCGGCTTGGGCCTGATCGAGGCCGCCGAGGCCGGGTGCGCGGTGCTCGCTTCCGACCGGCCCTACGTGCACGCCGTGGTCAGGCCGCACGCCACTTTTGACCCGGGCGCTCCTGCGGATATCGCCCAACAGGTGGCGCGTTGCCTCGGTCAAGTCGCCCCTGCTTCTCAGGTCAAGGTCTCCGACCGGCTGCCCGAACTGGTGGCATGGTTGGCGCATGGCACGCCTTGGAGGAAGGAGTCTGCCTGACATGTGCGGCATCGCTGGATATTTCGGGGACTATGCCCCGGACTTGCTCACGAAGATGGCGTCGGCCATCGCGCACCGCGGGCCCGATGGCCAAGGCGCTTGGACGGAGGGACGCGTCGGCCTCGCGCATGCTCGTTTGGCGATCCTCGACCTGTCGCCGGCCGGGGCCCAACC